>NZ_JBJMLX010000421.1:0-35608 GCF_045805085.1 Niastella sp. | reverse complement strand
TCCCGAAGATGGCCTTCCCAATAGTTTGCCCTTTATTAAAGGTTTCATATGCTGGCAGTATCACAAACCAGGGTATAGCAACGATGGAAATAGCATATATCCAGGTAAACAGCTCTCTATCTATTCCAAAGCTTTTTATTGTGTGGTGGTGGTTAAAATAAACAATACCCCTTACTATTAACGTGTAAATAAGGTAATCAATAAAGCAGGCCAGCCAACGCGAAAATTTCGATGCCAGCCGGGGCGATTCATAATCAAGTAGAATATCTTCCATAAACACAGTTAATACTTCTCCCGGCTATCGATATACCTACGCAGAAAACTTCCCGACAAAGCAGCCAGGCCGCCAATAATGGCGCCCACCACGGCGGTTATCAGTATCAGCAAGCCAGAGGAACCGCCCAATGGGAACAAGCTGGCCATGCGGGTTGATAGAATGCTGTCGTTTTGTGCGTCTATCCAAAAGGCCAGCAGGCCCCAGCATATTAAAATGCTTACAAAGCCTGTTAACCAGGCCATACCTGGTTTTTGATTTATTAAAGCGGCTACGCCAAACGACACCAGCGCCACACTCCAGAATGGTAAATATAACCCAGCCGCAAAACTTGCAATGATTGTTAATAATACAGAAACCCCGAATTTCATTGGTGCTTTAATTAAAGTTCATAGTGAAAAGGATCCTTTTGTCTTTCGCTTCCCCCGCGTCCATCACCCACAATTTGTCGTACTTCCCTTCAGACCATTTATCGATAAAACTATCATAGTACTTACTTCCGGGGTTACCGCTTTGTCCGCCCGGATAAATGCCCCAGGCCTCAGTTTTATCAGTCAACTCAACGATCATGCGCCAACTGGGCCCATGAAATTGTTTGGTGGCATTGATCATATTGGCGCCGCCGCCAGTCATTAAATGAAAACGGCTCAGGGGCGCCAGCCGCAGTAAATGCCTGATGCCTGTATCTTTATATTTACCCCAGTTCAGGTTGGCTTTTTGATCGGCCATAGATACAACCGGTACTGCTTTTTTAAAGGCTGCGGTTATCACATCCTGGATCGATTCTACCTGGTTGGTTTTAATGTTATCGGCAAATTTAAAGTTCGACATGGTAAGACAATGCACCAGGGTAGCTTCCATGGGCATTTTTACCGGTTTACTGGCTACGTCCAGGTCGTCGTTCCATACTTCCGCCTCCAGGTTATCGAACCACAGTTCAAAAATAGCCGGTGCTTTTTCAACAGCATCGCCGCGTAAATTCCAGCCGCGTAAAATATCGAGGTATTTTTTTTCTTCAATACTTAATGTACTTTCATCTACATTGCTCATCAACAGGGGCAAAGCAGTTTCTGCAAACACATTGAAATTATCGGTCTGCATTTTCTTCATATCATCGATGGTGATATCGCTCAATTGTCGCAGGTACCGGTTTATGGCAATTCCCCGGTAAATAGTATACTCACATCCCAGGTAATAGGGATAAGCAGAATCTGCCGGCGTTTGGTTAGCGCTGCTTACAAAACCGCGGGCCGGGTTCTCAATGTGCGGGTTCTCCTGCTGTTCAATAGTTCCCTGCCACAAATAAGAAGAATCAACACCGGGCATAATGAAATCGCCCTGGCGCCGCCATTTGGCCGGAAACTCGCCCTGTTGCCAGATGGCGATGTCGCCGCTTTTGTCGGCAAACACAAAGTTCTGACCGGGGCAACGAAAATTCTTAATCGCCTCGTGATAATCCCCAATATTCTTCATGCGGTTGAGCTGGTAAAAAGTTTTCAGCTCGTTGGATCCCTCGTGCGCTTTCCATTTTACTGCAAAGCTGTTATTGGGTGTGGTGCGGCTATTGCCGGTAAAAGAGTTATCATATTGCACGGGACCGAAAATGGTATAGGCAACCGTATCATAAAAGGGCTGCGCGCCTTTTATTGTAAAGGTATCGATGTGCAGTTCGCTGTTCACCCAACTGCCATTGAACAGGTATTGTTCCCTGGTTTCGTCCTTGAATTTGATGTTATAATAGTCCTTCACATCGCGGCCGGCATTGGTAACGCCCCAGCTGCAGCTATCGTTAAAACCAATGACAATTGTCGGTGATCCGGGAAAACTAACTCCGTATACGTTGTGTTGCGGCGTATGCAATTGCATTTCGAACCAAAGGGATGGCAGGTTCAGATCAAGGTGCGGGTCGTTACATAAAATGGGACGACCGCTTTTTGTTTTGGTTCCACTTACTGCCCAGTTATTACTCCCATTGTCTTTATCGGGTTTGTCAACAGGCGATACATCGATGCCGGCAAACGTGTTCCATTTAAAGTACACGCTGTCTGAGGTAACAGGCATAACGGGACGAACAGCAGGCGGTGCAAATGCCTCGCCTTTTGGGATAACAGGGTCCAGCGAATCGGGAAAGGCTGGGTACAGGATCTCAAAATCTTCGCGGCTCAATACATTGCGCACATTGGTTAATTCAAAATCATTTTCCGCCCCGGTAAGGCTGAAGCTCATATATTTCAGGAAGAGCGCTGTTTTAAAATTGTTCCAGTGTTCGGGTACATAATTCAGCAACCGGTATTCAAGCGGCAATTCATTTTCTGATAACTGGTCTATGTAGGCATTCACACCCAATGTGTAGGCATCGAGTATGCTTTTGGTAGTGAGGTCGGCCTCCATACTATCGAGGGAATGTTGTGCGCCAAATTTCATTCCCACCCGGCGCATATTGCGGTCGTAGTTCAAATAGGCATTATTAGGACCGGCCCCCAGTACTTCAGACAAACGGCCGGCTGCTGCATGGGTTTGAAACTCCATTTGCCAAAGGCGGTATTTTGCATGCAGATATCCCTGAACGAAATACAGGTCCTCATCGTTCTGCGCAAATACATGCGGTACCATTCTGTCATCGAAATACACCTGTACCTTGTCTTTCAGCTGCGGAAAATTAAGATCGAGGTTGGGATGAGCATCAACGGGTTCTGCATTCTGCCAAAACCCGGTTTGCGGGCTCAGGAAACTGCCCAGCGGCGGAATGCTGCCTATAGGCTTGCTTAACGTAACTATTAAACCTATAGTAACAACTACGGTAATAATAAATGGAATAATGCGCATATAGCTAATTCACATCGGGGGTTAGAAGGAATTTTTTAAAAGTAATGTATTTTTTTTAATTGCCTGTTAACGCGTCTGTTTCTGCAAGAAGCTATTAGCACCCCTTCCCATTGATAAATTCGCTTATGAATGCGTGAAAACTACCACAAAGTTGTATTGTGAGGAACCGGGCGAATGCTGACATTTGTAATGGGATCTAAAGCAATACATGCTTTAAAAAAATGAAATGAGATGGAAGCCCGGAACTATCAATGGAAAAAGAGAGCGTTGGCTTTGTTATTTGCCGGGCTGATATTAGTAGCATTATTTGTATAGCAATTATACTTTCAAGTTGTTCGCAGTTCAGTAGTCATCAGCAATCGTTTAGTTCATCAACCTTAGAGGTTACAGTCCGTGGTACCGAATCCCGTCGCAAGGCGGGATTCTTTTTTTTATCTACTTCCGCCCGATAGTCCCGCACCAGGGCCGCACACCATAAAGCAAGATGTAATTCCCGAAATTGTAGTAACTTACCTATCAGTTCTTTTATTTATTCGTCACCTAAACATTGTTTGCTATGAATAAGACAGCCCTTTACGCCATGGCAATGCTACTGGTTCCATGGCTGTCCTGTACCAATCACCCGGTACAGAACCTTGCAAATCCCCCAATGACGGGGACAGGTGAACACGCCAAAATGATACTCCCACCCGTGAAAGACACTTTGCTGGCCAGCGGCAGAAAGAACATTTATCTTGCCGGACTACGCACCAAACCTGGATTTTTTACAGAACGCTACATTTTCCCGCCCGGTTATAAAGGCATGCCGCATGTACATAATTCCGATCTGTATATAACTATAATAAGCGGCGTTGCCCATATTGTTCAGGAGAAGATATTCGATACAACCGCTCCTTCCGT
This sequence comes from Niastella sp., assembly GCF_045805085.1. Classification (NCBI taxonomy): domain Bacteria; kingdom Pseudomonadati; phylum Bacteroidota; class Chitinophagia; order Chitinophagales; family Chitinophagaceae; genus Niastella; species Niastella sp. The sequence goes on along the minus strand of NZ_JBJMLX010000421.1, from coordinate 31,608 downwards.
GGCTTATGGTCCCGGCAGTTTTGTTGTGATCAAGGCCGACCAGCCGCACTTTGAATGGTTTAACCAGGAATGTACGATGCAGGTATCCGGAATTGGACCTAATGAAACTTATTATTTACCAGAGGAGAAGATGAAGAAATGAGTTCAAAGTATTAAGTTCAAAGTTTAAAGAGAGTAAACTTTCAACTTTGAACGTTAAACTATCAACTCAATAACTTAATAACTTCTTCAACCTGTTGCCCGGTATTAAACGCATGTAATACAATACGCAATCGTTCCTTACCTGAAGGAACCGTAGGATACAATATGGCCCGAACATCGAGTCCGGCTGTTTGTAATGCACCGGCCACCTTTTTCACGGCATCATTGCCGGGAATAATAACTATTTGTATGGGTGTATCGGATACCAGCTTTTCCCAGGGCATAGCTGCCTGTTGAAACGTACTGATCAATTGTTGCAGATGGGCCCGTTCTTCATTCATATCCGGGAATAACTCATATGCACACCGGATAGCAGCCACACTCGCTTCGGGCAGGGACGTGCTGTAGATAAACGACCGGCAAAAGTTTATCAGGTAATTACGCAATTGCTCACTGCCCAGCACAATGGCGCCATGGCAACCCACCGCTTTACCAAATGTATGAACACGGGCAAAGCAGGCTGTCTGCAGGTTAAGCTGCTGTACCAACCCCTCCCCTTTTTCGCCTACTACCCCGGTAGCATGCGCTTCATCTACGATCAGGTGAGCGCCATATTGTTGGCACAGATCGCTGATGGCGGTTAAGGGGGCCATATCACCATCCATGGAAAACACAGATTCCGTTACCACGAAGATGGTACCGGTGGCGGCCTGTAATCTTTTCTCCAGATCGTCCAGGTCGTTATGTTTGAAAGAAAAAGACTGCGCAAAACTCAACCGGATGCCATCACGCAGGGACGCATGGCTTAAATAATCATAAATGATGGTATCGCCACGCTGGGGCACACAACTCAATAAACCCAGGTTGGCATCGTAGCCTGAATTGAAGATCAGACCGGCTTCGGCATCATGAAAAGCGGCCAGCATTTTTTCGGTTTCTTCTACCAACGCATAATTACCAGCCAACAGGCGGGAACCGGTTGAACCATGCCGGTAAACCGGATGGGCAACAGCGTCCAGTTGTTTTTCAATAAGCTGGTTGCGTACAATACCCAGGTAATCGTTCGAACAAAGATCTGTTTTACCCTCGGGCAACAGCAGCCGGCGGAAAGCATTCTGCTCCTGCCGCTCATTGAGCTTTTTTAGTAGGAAATTGTCGTTCATAATTTATATGCCGGTGTTACCGGTTCAAGTTTGACTCCGCCAAAGCTAAGACGGGCGAATCCCGCCTTCGCCAAGGCTTTGGCGGGCGAAGCAAATATCGTACTTACGTGTTAACTTTGGGCACTTTATGAGCACCACCAACGAAACAAAGAATATATTAGGCCTGCACCTGCCCACCGACCCACGCTGGGTGAACCTGGCCGAACTATCACTGGAATACATTCTCACCGACCATGCCTATTGCGAGCAAAAAGCAGCTACCAGTTGCATTTCGCTGATCCAGCGATACAGCGAATTGGAAAAACTGGTGACCGATCTTGCGCCTATTGTTACCGAAGAATGGGGGCACTTCCGCCTGGTGCTGGCAGAACTGCAAAAACGCAACCTGAAACTGGGGAAACAACGTAAGGATGAATATGTAAACCAGCTGCAGGTATTTCAAAAAAAAGACGGAAGCCCCGAACAACGTCTGCTCGATAAACTATTGATTTTCGCCCTCATCGAGGCCCGTAGTTGCGAACGCTTTAAACGCCTGAGCGAAGGGCTCGATGATGAATACCTGCGTAACTTCTACCGCCGTTTTATGGAAAGCGAAGCCGGCCATTATCATTTATTCATTGAGCTGGCAGAAACTTATGTAGATAAACCTACGGTTCGTAAACGGTGGCAGGAGTGGTTAGTCTACGAAGCGGATTTGATGCAGAAATTGGAAGTACGCGGTGATAGGATGCATTAATTAATACAGTTGATCAGTTGACGAGTTAACGTGTTAACAAGTTAACTTGTCAACCTTTCAACTTCTCCACATATACCTTTACATAATCCTCAACCTTTTTCCTACGATATTGCATTACCCACCTCGGATGCGGCAGTGGAATGATCTCTTTAAAGAACTGGTGCCTGGCATTTATCTTTTGAAAGATCTTGTAATTGGTGCCTTCACCTAAACAATAACATACATCCCGGGTAGTGGCAATAGTTTCTAATTGCTCCCGGATACACTGTAAAATAAAAGGCTCGCTGTCTTTGAGCAACTCCTTGTCGTCGTAATAATTCAGGTTAACGCCGTTCTTTGTAAAACCCAGCGGTGATAACGCCGTAATATAAAAATCGTAGTAAAAAGCTTCAGGCCCGCCATAGGCATCTATCACCGCATACACAAACAGTGACGACAATTCCGCCTTTTTGGGCAAGTCACTATCTATACCACATATGTCTTTTAAACGAATAGGGTCGGTAAAAGGAACGCCTGTAACCCCGGCGCCAAACCGACCGGGATTGATACCGAAGATGAATGTACGCGGGTGCTGATCGTTGTAATATTTATGGTAGAACGTTTCCGCCAATTGCCGGGCCACCGCATCGGAAAAAGGGTTCATGATCCCGATCCCAGCCCCCAATTTGAGCTGAGGCGACAGGTTTTTATAAAAATTAAGGATAGCATACGATTGCGTAAGTTTTTGAGTGGCGGTCTTCATGTTCGCTTATTTGGTATTTTGGCAGCACCAAACTTCATGTAAAATTAAGGCTATGAACCGAAGAACATTTGTCAAAAATACCGGACTGGCCGCAGCCGGTTTCGCCATTTTACCAGCTGCACAGGCGTTTACTGCCCCCGACCCTGTTGTTAAATTAGGGATCATTGGCGTTGGCATGCGTGGGCAGGCGCACCTTGGCAATGCGCTTCGGCGTAAGGATGTAAACATAGTGGCCATTTGTGATATCGATGACCGGATGCTCGAAATGGCCAATAGCATTATTCAAAAATCAGGCAAACCCATGCCAAAGGTTTTTAAGGGTGATGTCAATGCCTGGAAGAAACTGCTGGAATTAAAAGAGCTCGACGGCGTTATTATTGCCACTCCCTGGGAATGGCATGCGCCCATGATCATCGGCAGCCTGGAAGCCGGGATTAAATATGTTGGAACCGAAGTAATACTGGGCATCACCATGCAGGACCATTGGGATGTGGTGAAAGCAGCCGAACACCACAATGCCCAGGTGATGATGCTGGAAAATGTTTGCTACCGGCGCGATGTTATGGCTGTCCTTAATATGGTTCGGCAGGGCTTGTTTGGCGAACTCATTCACCTGCAGGGCGGCTATCAGCACGACCTGCGTAATGTTAAATTCAATAACGGTCAACAACCTTATGGCGGCGGGGTGGAGTTTGGCGAGAAAGGGTTTTCTGAAGCCCGCTGGCGTACTGAACACTCTGTTCATCGCAATGGTGATCTATATCCTACACATGGCATTGGCCCCGTAGCTGAAATGATCAACATAAACCGCGGCAACCGGTTTGTATCGCTCTCTTCGTTTGCCACCAAAACGCGCGGACTGCACGAATACATTGTAAAGAATGGGGGCGAACAACACCCCAATGCAAAAGTTCAATTCAAGCTGGGTGATATTGTTACCACCACTATCAGTTGCGCCAACGGTGAAACCATTTTGTTACAACACGATACCAATCTTCCGCGTCCTTATTCGCTGGGCTTCCGGGTGCAGGGAACGCGCGGCATCTGGATGGATGTGAATCACTCCCTGTATATTGAAGGCCTGAGCAAAACCAATGATGCCTGGGAAGATGCCAACAGCTGGCTCGAGCAATACGATCATCCGTTGTGGAAGAAATATGGATCTTCGGCAGAAGGCGCTGGTCATGGGGGCATGGATTTCTTTGTGCTGCATGCGTTTGTTGAATCTATAAAACGCAAAACCGCCACGCCGCTTGATGTGTATGATGCAGCCGCCTGGAGCGCCATTACGCCCCTGAGCGAAAAAAGTATTGAGCTGGGTAATCAAACGGTGGAATTTCCGGATTTTACCAGTGGGCAGTGGATGTACCGGCGGAATACGTTTGCTTTAAATGATGAATATTGATGAGGTGGGTCACTCTTACAGAGTGGCTCACCTTATTGTAAAAAGTACCTAATATCTTCGTCTAAATTCAAAAACGGATATTTTCTTTGCAGCTCCTGCGCTTTCTCGAGGTGTGCTTTTAAAAACTTCTTATGCGCTTCGGTAGATGGCTGAAAAGGTTTGTGTTTGCGGGCTATTACGATCTTCTTTATTTCTTCCGCCAGTTGTTGCGCTTTTTCATCAACAAAATGCCGCATGAATTTGTCCAGCACAAATGAGGTAGCCTGGTAATTCGGATGCACCATATCGATGTCGTAAAAACGATAATCGCGTAATACATCAATCACCAGCTCGTATGCCGGGAAATAATACAGCTTATCGAATTTATTAACGAGGTGATGCACCACTTCAATCAACCTTGCCTTGCTGCGGTTATTGTCAATAACCCCATCCCGGATGTGACGCACGGGGCTCACCGTAAAGATCACTTTAATGTTGGGGTTGAACTGGAACAACTGGTGCAGACAGTTGTCGAGCATGGTAGTGGTTTCCTCGATCGTAAGCAGGTGTTTATTAAACCAGCTTGCGGGAGTGCGATGGTTGTTGGCCACTCCTCCACGAACAGCGCCCCGCCTGAAAGAAACCGGCACCTGCTCCGTTAACCGGTACGAGAAAGAAGTGCCCAGCGTTACAATAAGCCAGTTGGCCGTTTTCAAAAAATCATGCGCTTCCTGTTGCGAAGCATTGATGCCTCGCAGGCAGTCCTGCAGGTCGGTTTTAGAAAACCGGCTATGGTGTTGCCAGCTTTGCCATACTTCGTTATAGTAAAAAAGTTCTTCGGTTTGATATTGCTTGTTCTGAATGTAAGAAACCAGGCTGCTCACAACACTGGCAGGATCAAACAAAATGCCATTGGGATTTTGCAGCACATTGAATTTAAGTTCATCGAGCTTATCGCCAATATGCTCGGTAAAACACGAACCCATTAATAGGATGTTATCCTGGTAGTTGATGGGATTCGATAAAGTGGAGATCTGAATCGGTATCGTTAGGTCCATAATCACATTTCCCTAAAAGTGATTTTCATAAGGTAAATATATCGTTAGCTAAGGTAAGACTTTTACCCAGGGCCGTTTTATTTAAAGCGGGCATTTTCTCATATTGTTCTAAATATGATATGAGCCATTCTGTATCGATGTTGCCCACCAGGTCATCATTGGCCATGGGGCAGCCACCAATGCCTTTTAAAGCCCCATCGAACCGCCTGCAGCCGGCCTGCCAGGCTGCTTCTATTTTGGCCTGCCGGTTATCTATGCCGCTATGCAGGTGCACCCCTATTTCGTGTTGAGGCAGCTTGTTAATCACGTAACTGGTGATGTCCGTCACCTGTTCGGGTGTGGCTAGGCCAACCGTATCGGCCAGTGAAATAATGTTCACACCCAGGCCGGCGATCCGGTTCACCCAGTCGAAAACGATCTCCGGGGAGTATGGGTCGCCATAAGGATTGCCAAACCCCATGGAGATATAAATAACCAGCTGCTTGTTGGTTTGCTCACAAATGCGTTGGATCTCCTTCACCCTTTCCAGCGATTGTTCAATGCTGCTGTTCGTGTTTCGCTGTTGAAAGGTTTCGCTTACCGAAAAAGGAAAACCCAGGTAGCTGATCTCCCCGTAATCAGCCGCTTCTTCTGCGCCCCGGACGTTGGCAATGATCGCTAATAATTTAGTGGTTGTTTTAACCGGGTTGCTCCTCAACCCTTTCAATACATCAGCCGTATCGGCCAGTTGTGGAATGGCCTTTGAGGAAACAAAACTGCCAAAATCAAGGGTATGAAACCCTACCTGTAGCAAGGCCTGCAGGTATTCGATCTTTTTTTCCGTAGGAATAAAAGTCTTCCAACCCTGCATGGCGTCTCTCGGACACTCAATTAAGTTAATAGGTTGCTTAGTACTCAATGTGAATGATTTCGTTTTACAGGTTCAGTTTCAGGATTCAGGTTACAAGGTTTTCCCTGTAACCTGAAACTTGTAACAGTATTTTTATTGACTATTGCTCATCCTCGACTTCATTGCTTCATACAACACAATTCCCGTGGCTACCGACACATTCAACGATTCAAAATTTCCGGTCATGGGGATCTTTATCTTTTCATCGCATATTTTCATCAGGGCGGGAAAAACGCCATTCTCTTCATTCCCCATAACAATACAACAAGGTTCGGTATACTCTACTTCAAACAGCATTTTAGTGGCTGTCATTTCAGTGGCAAAAACCTTTATCCCGTTCAGGTGCAGGGTATCTACCGCCTTCATTAAACTGTTCACCCGGCAAATATTGATCTTTTCCAGGGCGCCGGCCGATGATTTCATGGCTTCTTCATTTAACGCGCCTACCCCTTTATCCGGGATAATGATGGCCTGGGCGCCACAACAAACGGCGCTACGGGCAATGGCGCCAATATTACGTACATCGGTAATGCCATCCAGGATCACAAACAAAGGCGTTTCACCATTGCCCAACACATGGTCAATCACCTGTTGCAGGTCCATATACTGAACCAAACCCGCAATGGCAATGGTGCCCTGATGATTGGCTTTGGTAAAAGATTGCAGTTTTTCGGGGGGTACCTGTTGAATAGGGATGTTCTGTTCGCGGGCCAGTTGCCTGATGGTGCCAATGGCATCCCCGCTCACATTACGCTGAAACAATATTTTATCAATGGGACGGCCCGCCTGAATAGCTTCAATGATCGGCTGCCGGCCAATGATCAGTTGTGCTTTATTTATACCTGGTCTTTTTTTATGAAATCCTTCCATCTGCCAACATCAGTTTTACTTTTAAAATAGCTGCTACCGACATGGCGTCGGTGATCTCGCCGCGTTCCACCATTTGATAGGCTTCTTCAAATGGCAGTTTCTTTACCTGCAATTGTTCTGTTTCTTCGGGACTGGCCATTTGCTGGCTCAGTTTACGGGCCAGGTAAATAACCGCATATTCGTCGGTAACAGAATTGCTCAAATGCAATTCCACTACTTTGGTCCATTCTTCCGCTACCAGACCGGTCTCTTCCAGCAATTCCCGTTTGGCCGATTCTACTGGATCAACCCCAAATTTACCCCCACCTTCCGGGATCTCCCAGCTATACTGGTCAACAGTAAAGCGATACTGCCCCACCAGGTAGGTATTCAACTCCTCATCGAGCGGCAGGGCGCCGGTGGCAATACTCTTAAAGAACACTTTGCCATAAATGCCTTTTCCACCCGATGGATTGAGTACATCGTATTCACTGAGTTTTATCCAGGGATTTTCGTAGACCTTCTTTTCCGCTAAAACTTTCCAGGGATTGCTATGTTCATTCATGGGTCGAAAATAAAGCATCTGGTACAAATAACAGCAATGCCATCCCTTTGAAGCGAGATGGCATTATTAAATATTATTTTGCTCTATTTATAGCAGTCTAAAAAGTTTCAAAATTAAGAATAGCAAAAAGAGACTTTGCATCGCTACTATTATCCATTTCAATTGATCTTTAAATAGCTGATCCATGCGGTCTCCAAGTGCTGTAATATCCTTTTTCAAAGCAAGTGTAACATCCCGAAGTTCAGCACCAACGTCTTTTTCATTATCAGAAATCATTGCTTCTAATTTCCTATAAATATATTCAAAAAATACCATATAAACAAATGCCATCCCTTTAAAAGAGATGGCATTCAAGGATTTATGAGTATAAATCTGTACCGCTATGAGTACAAAAATTTACCGGATACCGAAAGCCTGCTTGATCTTTCTTACATAATCCAGCTTCTCCCAGGTAAACAACTCCACTTTCTTTTTAACGGTTTTGCCATCAGGAGCAGTGAAAGTTTTTTCCACTACTTCAGGTTGACGGCCCATGTGACCATAAGCGGCTGTTTCGCTGTAAATAGGATTACGCAGTTTCAGGCGTTGCTCAATAAAGTAAGGACGCATGTCGAAGATCTGGGCTACGCGTTTTGCGATCTCGCCATCTGTCAGTTCAACTTTGGCAGTACCATAAGTATTGATGTACAAACCCATTGGCTGGGCAACACCAATAGCATAAGAAACCTGCACCAGTACTTCATCGCACAAACCGGCAGCTACCAGGTTTTTAGCAATGTGACGGGTTGCATAAGCAGCTGAACGGTCAACCTTTGAAGGATCTTTTCCGCTGAACGCACCACCACCGTGAGCGCCTTTGCCACCATATGTATCAACGATGATCTTGCGACCGGTTAAACCAGTATCGCCGTGGGGACCACCGATCACGAATTTACCTGTTGGGTTTACGTGATATTTGATCTTGTCGTTGAACAGGTGAGCATATTTTTTATACTTGGCCTTAACGCGTGGGATCAGGATGTTGATCACATCTTCCTTGATCTTTTTCGCCATTTTGGCTTCTGTATCAAAATCATCGTGTTGCGTACTTACAACTATAGCATCGATACGAACAGGTTTGTTGTTATCGTCGTACTCGAGCGTAACCTGGCTCTTTGCATCAGGACGCAGGTACTCGATCTTTTTTCCTTCGCGACGCAGTGCAGCCAGTTCGATCAGTAATTTATGGGCAATGTCCAATGCCAGTGGCATATAATCTTCAGTTTCGTTGGTAGCGTAACCGAACATCATACCCTGGTCACCAGCGCCTTGTTCTTCTTTCTTGGTTCTGTCAACACCCTGGTTGATGTCAGAAGACTGTTCGTGAATAGCAGATAACACGCCGCAAGAGCTGGCTTCGAACATGTATTCGCTTTTGGTGTAACCAATTTTGCGAATTACCTCACGGGCAATTGTTTGTACATCGAGATATGCCTTAGATTTAACTTCACCTGCCAGTACTACCTGACCGGTTGTAACCAAGGTCTCACATGCTACTTTTGATTGGGCGTCAAAAGCCAGGAAGTTATCAATCAGGGCATCAGAAATCTGGTCTGCTACTTTATCAGGATGCCCTTCCGAAACACTCTCAGAAGTAAATAAATAAGGCATAATACTTTTTGTTTGATGAGATGGTATAGAATATTTAATGGGTAAATATATAAGTTCTCCTTATAAGTTCTAAGTTTTATGGTGTTGTAATTGTAAACATCATGTTATTAACTTATCGCTTATATGGATACTACTTATTTAGTGAGGTCGTTGTACAATTGCAGATAATCAGTTAAATCAGACTCGGCATTATAGGTGAGCACCTTTTTGCCTTTTACTTTTCCAAATTCATCCACCAGCTTCTTATCTACTTTATCAGCGCCAAACGTAATAGCATCGGCATACGTTGCCCCACCACGCATCATAGCAGTGGTAGTACCTTCTTTAAAAGGTTCCAGGTCTTTTTCTTTTACAACAGAACTGATTGAGGCAATTTTCAGGAAATCATCACCGAGTTTTTCTTTCACAGTGTTGTTTCCGATGGTATAAATAACCTTGCTATGCGAGAAAACCGGTTCTTTTTTATACGCTGTCTTTTGGTACAGGGGAATTAAACCGGTCATCCAGCCGCTGCAATGAATAATGTCAGGGGGCCAGCCAAATTTCTTTACGGTTTCCAGGGCGCCTTTGCAAAAGAACACGGTACGCAGATCATTATCATCATACCACTTTTCGCTTTCATCGTGGAAAATGGTTTTACGTTTGAACAGATCTTCATTGTCCAAAAAATAAACCTGTAAACGTGCGTTGGGTAAAGAAGCTACTTTAATTTGCAGGGGATAATCATCATTACCAACTGAAACATTAATGCCCGACAACCTAACCACTTCATGAAGGCGATGACGTCTTTCGTTGATGATCCCAAATCTGGGCATAATACAACGTACTTCAAAGCCATTTTCATTTGCCTTTATTGCCAACCGGTTTACCGTTTCGGAAAAATCCGTTAACTCCAGATAGGGGGACATTTCGTTAGCAATAAATAAAATTCTTTTCTTTGTCAGCATTATAGATAATAGTTAATGAGCTAACTTTTAAAAATCAGGGTGCAAAGTTAAGGTTTTTTTATTAGTTCTAATTCGTATGTTCTGGAACTCCGACCTTTGCCCCCTTTAAACCGAATGAATGATAATCCTGATTCTTATAGCAACAGGAACAGTGGAACCGGTAAAACTTAAAATTTCGTTAAATGATCATTTTTAAATATGCCGAACCGCTTGCCAGGTATATTCAACAGCAAAAAACCGCTGGAAAACAAATAGGGTTTGTACCCACCATGGGTGCCCTGCACAATGGCCATATTGCCCTTATTGACCAGTCAAAACAAGCCACGGCAGTAACGGTGTGCAGCATTTTTGTAAACCCCACCCAATTCAACAATCCCAGCGATTACCAGTTGTACCCTAACACCATTGAACGGGATATTATGAAACTGGAAGCCGCCGGCTGCGACGCTCTGTTCCTGCCTTCCATAGTTGAAATGTATCCCAACGGTACTACCGGTCTGGAGCATTATGACCTGGGTTACCTGGAAACTTTGCTGGAAGGAAAATTCCGCCCGGGGCATTTTCAGGGCGTTTGCCAGGTGATGTTCCGGTTGCTCAGCATGGTGCAACCGCATCAACTATTTATGGGTCAAAAGGATTACCAGCAATGTATGGTGGTTAGCCGCCTGTTAACGTTGATGAAGTCCGGCACCCGGCTGGTCACCTGCCCCACCCTGCGTGAACCAGATGGATTGGCCATGAGCAGCCGCAACCTGCGTTTGTCGCTCCATGACAGGCAACTGGCCACTACTATTTATCAATGTCTTACATTCATAAAACAGCAGCTCAACCAAGGCGTATTGTGGCCTGTTATTAAGGAGAAGGCCGGGAAAATGCTCACCGATACCGGTTTCAGGATCGATTATGTGGAACTGGCCGACGCCAACACCCTGCAACCCGCCACGGATTACCAGGGGCCACGGGTGGCTTTAATTGCCGCCTTCCTGAATGATGTGAGATTAATAGATAATATGTTGATGTAATTGTTATATTAAATTTACTAGCTTGCGCCCGTTTTATTTAAACAGAACAACAAGAACTACAGTATGCAAATTGAAATACTAAAATCGAAAGTACACCGCGCGGTGATCACGGAAGCTAACCTGAACTATGTAGGCAGCTTAACGCTCGATGAGGACCTGATGGATGCGGCGAATATGATCGAAAATGAGAAAGTGCAAATTGTAAACGTCAATAACGGCACCCGTATTGAAACCTACCTTATAAAGGGCAAACGCGGCTCAGGCGTATGCTGCTTAAATGGTCCGGCTGCCCGCCAGGGCGCTGTGGGCGATATCGTAATTGTTATTTCCTACGCTATCATGGAATTTGAAGAAGCAAAAAAACACAAACCGTCAATTGTATTTCCCAAAGAAGGAAATAAACTGTAACCAATTACATAGTAATAAGTTCACATGTCTGGCAGGCTAAAAAACTTGTCAACATGTTAACCTGTTATCTTATTAACTTGTAAGCAGCATAGCTTAAATTTGTAAGAATAATCGCTCCATATGAATAAAAAAATGCTGAGCATATTACAGTATATCCTATTCCTGGGACTCAGTATTTTTTTAGTATGGTGGTCGGTGCGAAAAATTACAGATAAGGGCTGGGACGACATAAAAAATGCCTTCCGCCATGCCAACTACCTGCTTATTATCCCGGTAATGATCACCTTGTTATTAAGCCATTACAGCAGGGCCTTACGCTGGAAAATATTAATGGAACCGATGGGCTTCAAACCCCGGGTTGCCAATGTATATATGTCGGTGCTTATTGGCTATATGGCCAACCTGGCCGTTCCCCGGTTGGGTGAAGTGCTAAAATGCACCATTCTTGCCCGTTATGAAAAAATACCTGCCGATAAACTGGTGGGCACCATTGTTGCCGAACGCGCATTTGATGTACTGTGCCTGGTACTGGTTATCTTAATAACCTTTTTTACCCAGGCCGATTTGATTGGCGGCTACCTCAACGAAACGTTGAATACCATTGTGCAGTCAAAAACCAGTTCGCTTTCTACCACCAAAATAATTATCCTGGTTGGTATGCTGTTGCTGGGCATAACGGCGGTGGTTGTGGTATTTAAAAAATTCTCACACATTAAGTTCATTCAAAAGATCAAGACCATTTTCGAAGGTATCTGGCATGGCATTACCAGTGTGCGGTACCTGAAAAATAAAGGCTGGTTTATATTTCATACTATTTTCATTTGGAGTATGTACCTGCTGAGTGTACAGATCGGTTTCTGGGCCATGAAGGAAACCGCGGTTTATTCCATCCCGAACGCATTATCGGTGCTGACCATGGGTAGTTTGGCCATGATCGTTCCGGCGCCCGGTGGTGGAATTGGCGTGTATGCCTGGTTTGTTCAAAACACCATGCTGATCTACGGGTTAAAAGAAACTATCGGGTTTGCCTTTGGCCAGTTGATGTGGTCGGTTCAATTCTTTTTTTCGTTGATCAGTGGTTTTATAGCCTTAAGCCTGTTGCCGTATTTTAATAAAAGTAGCACTACAGTAAATGAGAAAAGCTGATATCATTAGTACAAGGGTTTGCAGTTTAAGTGAAGCAAAACATACAATTGCACAGTGGCGGGTAACAGGTAAAACAGTTGCATTTACCAATGGGGTATTTGATATCCTGCATCGCGGTCACATTTTTTCGCTTTCGCAGGCCGCTGTGGAAGCAGATTATTTAATTGTTGGGTTGAATTCAGACGCCAGCACCAAACGTTTAAAGGGGGATAGCCGCCCGGTGAATGATGAACAATCAAGAGCCCTGGTACTGGCCGCCCTGTTAATGGTTGATATGGTGGTGATCTTTGAAGAAGACACCCCTCTGAACCTCATTACCACCCTGCAGCCTGATGTGCTGGTTAAAGGCGGCGATTATACGCTTGAACAGATCGTTGGCGCTAAAGAAGTAATGGAAGCCGGGGGAAAAGTTATCATCAACTCTATTGTGGAGGGGTTTTCTACAACCGGGATCATTCAGAAAATGAAGTCGTGAATCGTGAATCGTGAATGGTTCCCGATTGTTCAAATTAATAAACGAAGTTGCGCCGCCCGAAATTTTCGGCTCCCCCTTTAGGAGGCCGGGGGGTATTACATTCTGTGCATCCGTTCAACTTCCTGAACGATGTTTTCTATTTCGCGTTCGTCGCCATTGGCATCGTAGGGTTGTTTAAGATTGCTGCCAAAGAAAAAGGCAACGGTTTGCCAGGTTCTGGCGGTAAACCCACCTTTATATTCTTTGATGATCTCGTAGCAGTTATTACCGGTTTGCCGGTTAATGAGTTTCATCAAAACCCTTCCCTGGTATATCGACAATTCACTTAACGGTTCCGCAAACTGTTTCTTCAACTCTTTTTCACGGGACTTTATATACGTTTTTTTGTCTTTATCAGGCATATGCGCAATGTGCGCATTAATGTCGTTCATGATAATGCCGGCCCGGCGGGCATATGGGTAACACACATAAACTGCATTGCGTAAACGCGTCCATTCCTGTCTTTTCTTCAATAAATGTTTGGGATAGGGAGCCTGCACCCAGGTCCATTCGAGCGTTTGCGCCGGCACATATTCATTTCCAATTATCTGTGCGGGCACCGGAATGGTATCATTGGGGCCTAACTGCGGTAAGGGAATAGAATCAGGCGCCGTTTGAGCATGGGCTGCACCGATCGATACCGCTACTATTGCCAAAACCGCTAATAAAATCCTGAATATTTTTCTTTTTGCAGTCATTCCAATGGTACTAATATAATACAAATTCCTTTGTAATAATAATTCCAGAAAGACAGGGAAAGTAACCCGGTTCGCTGCCACACAATTCTTAAAAAATGTTTAAGAAAGGCAAAGTTACAATACGAAAGACCCAGGGGGAATAGTTGGGTGGAATTGATTTAGAAAAATACAATTAATCATTTATAATGTGAGGGTGAAAATCTGTCATGAGGCAGTTATTAAGTTATCAGGTTCTTAAGTTCGTAGGGATAACCCAATAACTCAAGAACCTAATAACTTACGAACCAAATAACCGGAACTTTATACTTCAAACGTTGAATTTTAAACTATAGTAGTTTAATTCTACGTATCATGCTAATTACAAAACCAATTATCATCAGAACGGTTCCCAACCAAACCAGGTTGATGAAGGGGAACTGCAGTACTTTCAATGCCAGGAACGGCGCCAGGCGCGAAGATTCCTTTACACTGATCTCCAGGTGTTTGTCGTCGGTAATGCGGGTGAGGCCAATCGCCAGCCCTTCTGAATACAGGGTATCAAGCATGTACTGGGCGCCATTGTTGCGCACATAAAATACAGGCTTTGCGGTTAGTTTTTGCTGTTCCTTGGTAATAACTGTCAAATTGGCCATTAATGCCGTATCCTTGCTGGTGAACCGGTGTTTTTCGTCGTGCGGATTTACAGTAACGCTATCCAGGATCATATACCCTTCTGAATAAAAGATGGTATCGCCGGTTTTTACCACATGATTTTTAAACTGCGCCGTATCGGAACCTTCCTGCACAGAGCTGGCATGGTTCACATAGCTGAAAATATCTTTATGCAGGTAATGCCTTGAATCGGGGTTGTTCGACATCCCCTCCTGCCCTTTGGTGTTCTTTATAAGGTCGGGGTATAAGCTGAATTTGTCTTTTCCGTCCTTCCGTTCCATATCAACCCGGAAGTAGGTCACATTCTTTTTCGTGCTCACCGAATCTTTAACATAGGTAGCCCAGTAGCTGCCCATATCGGTTTTTATCCCGCGGAACAGGGTCAGGTTCTCAAAACCCTCTTTTGGTTTTTCAGGACCAAAATTCAGCGGGTTAAAGGTGTTTACCGACAGGATCTCTTTTTTGGAAGAAGAAATAAGAATGCCCACCATCAACAAACCAAAACCCAGGTGAGCAACAGAAGCGCCGGCAGCTTTTAACTTACCATTCAACCCGGTGAAAATATAACCGGCATTGGCAATCACGGCATACACCGCAGCAAACAGGGCCAGGTGAATGGCAGCCAGGAAGCCATAACCGTATTTGTTATAATTAATGTGACCGAAATAGCTGACAGAAGCCGCCACCAGCACCGAAATGACCGTAGCCCACAACAGCTTTTTCGTAAAATACGCTTTTGACGTGTTCTTGTATTTGAGGTACTGGCTGATAGCCGTAAGTACGCCAATCACCACCGCTACAAATATTTGTATGCGGTTGTAGGGAAATTCCTTGTCCTCCCCGATCACCAGGTTGGTGCCAAACAATTTATTGAAAATGGGGAACGAAGTAGGGATAATGATGGCCATGGCCGACAGGAACAATACCAGCGAACCAATGAACATCCAGAACTCGCGGCTACTGAATTCTTCTTCCTTGGCAATATGCGGGATCTTTTTAAACCGCGCAATGAACAAGCTGAGCGAACCGGTGGCAAAGATCAGCACCCAGATGCGCATTTGCCAGTTCAGGCCCGAATCAACAAACGCGTGTACCGAAGTATCCTGCAGGTCGCCACTACGGGTAAGATAAGTTGAATATAATACCAGCAGAAAGCTCATTACAAAGAAAAAGTTGGTTGCCCGCAGCGAATGACCGGTTGAATTGTAAATAACCTGAGTATGAATGCCGGCCACCATCACCAGCCAGGGCACCAGCGAGGCATTTTCAACCGGGTCCCAGGCCCAGTAACCGCCAAAGGTGAGGGATTCGTAAGCCCAGGCGGCGCCCATCATAATTCCAAGACCGAATATGGCGCCTGAAAACAACGACCATGGCAATGCCTGTTTTGTCCAGCTGCCGAAGTCCTTCTTCCACATCCCGGCTATGGCATACGAAAAAGGTACAATGGTACTTGCATACCCCATAAACAGTACGGGTGGATGGATCACCATCCAGTAATTCTGTAATAACTGGTTGAGACCATTCCCATTATGAATTTTCGGCAGGCTCAGGTAATTGTCGCCCTGAAAAATGGGCGCATCCTGAAACTGGTGCCGGGTCAATAAAAACGGACTGCTGCCCACTTTCAGATCAAACACATACACCCCGATAATAAGGGTGGCCAGGCAGAATTGGGCAAAACTCATCACCGTCATTACGGGCGCTTCCCATTTTTTGGCGGTGGCTATCAATCCTACACCCAGTACCGATTGCCAGAAGGTCCATAACAAAAAGGCGCCCTCCTGCCCTTCCCAGATACTGCTGAGCAGGTATTTGGGGTTCAGGGAGATGTCAGAGTGGTTCCAGGCGTAAAAATATTCGTGATAATGATTGGCAATAATGTAGAAGATAATGCTGAAGGTAGCCAGCACCGAACCGGCATTAACCAAAAAAGCAATGCGGGCCAGTTTTTTCCAACTTTCGTGGTCGGGCTCTACAGTGGCATTGGAAGCTTTAAAATAAGCAATACAGGCTACCAATGACGCTACCAGGGAAAGCACTATCAGGAATTGTCCTAACTGACCGGGTAACAGGTGTTCACCGATATACTTCATTACAGGGTTTTAATTTTGAGACAGGTTGTTCGCAGCAGCCTTGGGATCGTCTTTATACTTGGAAGGACATTTTATCAGGATCCCATCTTTACGGGTAATTTCAAATACATTGCCTTGCATTTTTCCTTTCAGCACAATACGATCACTTTTCTCCATATCCATTGGCTTTTCGAAATAATACCGCACCTGTGCCCGGTTACCCAGCGAATCAACAACATAAAACTGGGTTAAGTTGGGGTTTTTGGCCGGGTCATATTCAACAGGAACAGAGGCCGATTTATCGAGTTTGGCAATTACGGTCACTGTTTTACCTTCTTTCTGACGGGCTGAGGCCAGGGTTTCATAGGAAGAAAGGTCGGCCATAAAGCTCAACAGGATCATAATGCAGACCGCAATTCCTACCAGAATAACAATATGGATCTTTTTCATCTGAAATATTTATTGTAACGCCTTGACGGCGTGGCACATTTGGGTATTTACGCCGCAAAGTTAGGTCAAATTTGAATTGAGGGTCAATAGATTTTATTTATGCATAAAGCAGACTTTGTTTATTAAGTGTTTCTATGTCGGAATTAACAAGCTGTTACCAGTTTTGCCGGATTTCGGTTGACGGGAAAACTGGAAACCGGTACCCGGTTTACTAACAAACGTCAGCTTGTTTTCATAATTTTTTTGCTGCTAACTATTAGTGGGCTAACTTGCACCCCGTTTTTTTATGTGTTATGACAGACCTATCACAATTTGATCCCAACGCGGCAAGCAATCCCAATAATAATATTTTTGGTTTGCCCTTTTCAGAAGAAGATGCCCGCTTGGTTATACTACCAGTTCCCTGGGAAGTTACCGTAAGCTATAATGCCGGTACCTCCCGGGCTGCCGACCATATTTTCAAGGCAAGTATGCATGTTGACCTTTTTGACCCTGACAACAAAGAATCGTGGAAACAGGGTTTTTTTATGCGCCCACCCGATAAAAAGGTGCTGTTGAAAAGCGATTACCTGCGCAAGGAAGCCGAGTTATACATCGATTATATCTGCCATGGCGAAGTGCTGGAGAAAAACCTCTTCATGTGCAAATCGTTGCGGGAGATCAATGAAGGCGGCGGGTATTTGAACAAATGGGTGTACGAACAAGCCAAACAACTGCTTAACCGCGGTAAGCTGGTGGCCATCCTGGGCGGAGATCACAGCGTAGTGTTGGGTTACTTCAAGGCACTGGCCGAACAGCATGGCGAATTTGGCGTACTGCAAATCGATGCCCATTGCGACCTGCGCGCTTCGTACGAACTGTTTACGTACAGCCATGCCAGTGTTATGTACAATGCACTGAAGGAAATTCCAACCCTCACCCACCTGGTGCAATTAGGCGCCCGCGATTATTGCCAGGAAGAATGGGAATATATTCAGAACAACAAGGACAGGGTAATACCCTATTTTGATAAAGACATAAAAGAACGCCAGTTCGAAGGAGAAACCTGGAAACAGATCACCGACGAGATCGTTAGCAAATTGCCCGAAAAGGTGCTGGTAAGTTTTGATATTGATGGGCTTGATCCTAAATTGTGTCCTAATACAGGCACCCCCGTACAAGGCGGATTTGAAACCGAACAGATCTTTTACCTGTTAAAAAAGATCGTGCAAAGCGGTCGTAAATTTATTGGTTGTGATCTGGTAGAAATTGGTGTAGGCGATAACAATGAGTGGGATGCCAACGTGGGTGCGCACATTTTATGGAAATTAGCCAACCTGTTGGTGGCCAGCAACCCATAAACGGCAAAGGGTAATCGTGAAACGGCAAACGTGAAACGTGAAAGAACTCGCGAGAATGTAACATTTCTCACTACTTTCATCTTTCGCCGCATTATCACCTCTATCAACCTTATCAACCAGTTAACCCGTCAACTTGTTAACTCGTCAACTGGTTAACTGATCAACTCGTCAACCACCATGGTATATCAATACGTTGTTACCCTGAAAAATCAAAATAACCGGTATATTGATATACTGGGGCTGTTGCTCAGTATTTTTTCTGTAGTTTGTTTTACCCTCGAATTATTACGTAGTTCTGCTGTAAGCCTGGATTATCTTATTGGCGCTGTGGCGGTGCTGGGCTTTATTGTTTTTAACCTTATCCAGCAGGCCAAAAAACAGAAAGTGTATTACAGCCGCGCCCTGCTTTTGGCGGGATTGGTATGGATGAAAATGCCCTACTTCTCCTGGCTGTTGTTTGTTTTTGTAATGCTGGCCTTACTCGAATACCAGGCTAAATACTCCATAGAGATCGGGTTCTCGGATAATGAGATCGTCATGAACTCCCTGTTCAAAAAAAGATACAACTGGACCCAGTTCACCAACATTGTACTGAAAGACGGCCTGATCACCCTTGACTTTGCCAATAACCACATTTTACAACGCGAAGTGGAAGACGATGAAGATGATGACGCCGATGAAGACGAGTTCAACGAATACTGCCATCATCAGCTGAGCAAACATCATAGTGAAACGGCAAACGGCAAACGGCAAACGTGAAACGGCTCGCGAGCATGAAACATTCCTCATTGTTTTCATCTCTCACTTTTTTCATCTTTCACCCTTTCAACTTTATCAACCCTATCAACGTTATCAACTTCCAACTTTATTCTTCCAACCTCCTTCTACCAGGTTAACTGGTCAACTGGTCAACTGATCAACTTTTCCACCTATTTCAAAGAACTTTCGCATACGAATACAAAGGTACCTTTCACCAGCATCCTTTTTCAAAAAATGGGACGGGCTTCGGGTTTTGATGTGATGATGTCCTCGCACGGGTGGGACGTTTGGTAGTTTCACCTCGAATTGACCTCGGAACCACCTCGGATTTACCTCTTTGGGTCCTCGGAAGGACCTCTGTTCAACCTTAGTTCAACCTCGGGGTCCGGGGAAGCAATGAGGTATCAATGAAGTATCACTGAGGTACCATCAAGACCGCATCAAGTATACCCACAAAGCGTAGTAACCTGCACCTACCTTGCACCAGGGTTGCACTAAACTATAGGGATGCAGTGCAACTCCAGTGCAATCCCAGTGCAACCCCTGCGCTATATAACCACACTCCTGTCTAATTCTGACCTAAGTAAATGACCTGTGGAACCAGAGCCTGGTTAACTTGTCAACCTTATCAACTCCGTCAACTATCAACCTGCACGTTTTTGCATGCATGTAACACCTATAACGGTTTACCACTGCCTACTGCCTTGCCCGCCGTCCGCGTATCGCTGAAGCTTTAGCGGAGGCGCAAGCTTTAGCGTAGGAGGGGCCCACTGCTCCCTGCCTTTCCCCCATTTCCCTTACATTTGACAAAACGAACTACATGGATTTTCTTGCTGCCTTAAAAATTACTGAAAAAAATTCCGGTGTTTCAACCGGTATCAGTTCCCTGCCGGCTCATGGCGAACTGATTGCGTCTCATTCACCCGTTGATGGTAAACTGATCGCCACCGTTCAGGCTGCCGATAGAAACGATTATGAAACCGTTATAGCCAAAGCCCAGTCCGCCTTTCTGGAATGGCGCACCTGGCCGGCGCCTAAACGGGGTGAAATTGTTCGCCAGATCGGGGAAGCATTGCGGGCCCATAAAGAACCACTGGGCAAATTGGTGTCATACGAAATGGGAAAAAGCCTGCAGGAAGGCTATGGTGAAGTACAGGAAATGATCGACATCTGTGATTTTGCGGTTGGCCTCTCCCGGCAGTTGTATGGATTATCCATGCACAGCGAACGCCCCGCCCACCGCATGTACGAACAATGGCATCCATTAGGCATTGTAGGCATTATTTCCGCCTTTAATTTCCCCGTAGCGGTTTGGAGCTGGAATACCATGCTGGCCTGGATCTGCGGCAATGTATGCATTTGGAAACCTTCAGAAAAAACGCCGCTGTGCGCAGTGGCCTGTCATAATATTATCGCCGACGTGTTAAAACGCAACAATGTCCCCGATGGCGTAAACGGTCTGGTGATCGGTGGCCGGGCGGTAGGCGAATGGATGAGTGCCGATACGCGGGTTCCGCTGGTATCGGCAACCGGTTCAACCCGCATGGGTAAAGCCGTAGGCGCCACCGTGGGCGCCCGACTGGGGCGCGCCCTGCTGGAACTGGGTGGCAACAATGCCATCATTATTTCAAAACATGCCGACCTGGACATCGCCATCCGCGGATCGGTTTTTGGCGCCGTGGGCACCGCAGGTCAACGTTGTACCACCACCCGGCGGTTAATCATCCACGAAGAAGTGTACGATTCAATAAAAACCAAACTGGTAGCGGCCTATCAGCAATTAAGTATTGGTAACCCGCTCGATGAAAACAACCACGTGGGTCCGTTGATCGATAAAGATGCCGTTGCCGGGTACCAGAAAGCGCTGGAGGCCTGTAAAAAAGAAGGCGGCCGCTTTATTGTGGAAGGTGACGTGCTCGATGGCGATGGGTTTGAAAGCGGTTGCTATGTAAAACCCTGTATTGCTGAGGTAGAACCACATTTCAACATTGTACAACAGGAAACCTTTGCACCCATTTTATATTTGATGAAATATAACACCATCGATGATGCGATCGCCATTCAAAACGGGGTGCCACAGGGTCTGTCATCGAGCATTATGACGCTGAACCTGCGGGAAGCGGAGCAGTTTTTATCTGCTAACGGCAGCGATTGCGGGATTGCCAATGTAAATATCGGCACTTCCGGGGCCGAGATCGGGGGCGCCTTCGGCGGAGAAAAAGAAACCGGCGGCGGTCGCGAAAGCGGCAGTGACGCCTGGAAAGCGTATATGCGACGCCAAACGAATACGATCAATTATTCTACCCAACTTCCTTTAGCCCAGGGTATCAAATTTCATGTATAAATAGTGCGAGGTAAGAAGTAAGAGGCAGGAAGTAGGAAATACAGGTTTCTTCTTACCTCCTACTTCTTACTTCCTGCTTCCCAATCATCCCAACCATCCCAGTTCAGACAATATTACCCGCATTAGAAACGTTACTACCAGTCTTTCAAGCTGAACCGGTATGAAGAAACTTTACGCACTGCTGTTATTGACATCAACCCTATACACTGCCAATGCTCAAATGCGGTTGGGAATTATGGGCGGTCCACAATCTTCGACAGTAAAAGAAACCAATTATCTACCGAACTGGGACAAAACCACCGAACCCTTTTATACCAAAAGAAGCGGGCTGCACCTGGGTCTTATAGGCGAAATACCCCTGGGTTATTCGAATAAAGTTTTTTTTCAACCTGGTCTCTTTTTTTCAAACAAGGGTAGAAAATTCTCCCGTTATTACGATACCACTACAGTAAAAACCGACACCCTGTTTTACAGCAATACGTTCTACACAAATTATATTGATATGCCGCTGAACATAGCGGTAAAACTTCGAATGGGCAGGAAAAGCAATTTCCTTATCAGCGCAGGACCATACCTGTCATTCTTTTATAGTGGCAAATCCAACTGGGAAAAAAGAGACACCGGACTGCACTATAAACAGGACGAATCTACCATTCAGGTGGGTAAAAATACCGGAATGGTAAAAACGTTCGATTTTGGGGTGAATGCCCGGGTTGGGTTTGAACTGGGCAACGTACTGTTGACCGGTTTCATTAGCCAGGGTCTTACCAATTTTTATAAAGCCTCCTACTCTGGTACCTTTAAACACCAGGTGATAGGCGCCTCTCTTGGTTTTTGGCTGAATAAAAAAGTAATCCTGACCAACGATAAAGATGGTGATGGCGTTCCTGACAAAGCCGATGCCTGTCCTGATGTGCCGGGTTCGGCCAAAGCAGGCGGTTGCCCCGATAAAGACAATGACGGCGTTGCTGATGCCCTGGATAAATGTCCCGATGTGCCTGGCTTGCCGCGCGACCGGGGCTGCCCCATCCTTGACCGCGATAACGATACTGTACTCGACGACGTAGACCAATGCCCTGATGTACCAGGCACCTTCAAATACCATGGCTGCCCCATCCCCGATACCGATGGCGATGGCCTGAACGATGAAGTGGATATGTGTCCTGATAAAGCAGGTCCGCCCGAATTTAATGGCTGCCCGATCCCCGACAGCGATGGCGATGGCGTGAATGACAAAGAAGATAAATGCCCGACTGTAGCTGGCACACTGGCCAATAAGGGTTGTCCGGACATTAAGAAAGAGATCGTTGAAAAAGTAAACTATGCCGCTAAAAAAATATTCTTTATAACGGGCAGCGATAAGATCGCGCCGGAATCGCACAGCGCGTTGAATAGTGTGGTAGCCATTCTGCGAACAGATACAACCCTGAAACTGTCGATAGAAGGCCATACCGATAACGTGGGTAAACCTGCCACCAACCTCACCTTATCGCAAAAACGTGCCGATGCCGTTAAAAACTACCTGGTGCAAAAAGGCCTTGACGCCAACCGGTTAGCAACAAAAGGTTATGGCCAGGAAAAACCGGTTGCCGATAACAGCACACCGGCAGGCAAAGCGGCCAACCGGCGCGTTGAATTGAAACTGTCACAGCAGTAAGGAAAAGGTACCTGGTACATTGCTTTTCTTTACAAAATCTTATAAACAAATTATCAGCCACTCATGTAATAACATACATGTGTGGCTTTTAATTTTATATTTTGTGCCTGACAAAAAATGAACGTTTGTAAAGGCGGGAAATCTTCAAATGTTAAGAATTAGTAAAAAACCAGATATTTGAGTCTTATATACCGTTAATAAACTTACGTTACGCATCTGTAAATCTGTAAAGAACAAAAACACTTGTAAATGAACAAACTGGTAAAAGTAGCAGGCTTATTAGCTGCCTTTGTGGTTGCAGAACAAACCTCTTTTGCGCAGCAGGAGAAAAGTATTAAAACAGGCGATGTGCCGAAGGGATGGCATCTGCTCGACAAAACCAAGGATGGATACTATGGGATCAGTGTCAATAAAGCCTATGATTTCATTCACTCCAAGAACCTGAAAGGGAAGACTGTGTTGGTAGCGATCATCGACTCAGGTATCGATACCCTGCACGAAGATCTGAAAGACATTCTGTGGGTAAACCCCAAAGAGATCCCAGGCAATGGCATCGATGACGACGGAAACGGCTATGTGGATGACATTCATGGCTGGAACTTTATAGGTGGTAAAGATGGTAAAAACGTAAAACAGGATTCTTACGAAGGCGCCCGCGTTTACCATATGTTTAAAAGCAAATTCGCCGATCAAAAGGTAGATACAACCAAAATGAGTGCGGAAGAAAAAGACCAGTACAAAATGTGGTTGAAGTCAAAATCAAAAGTAGAGGGTGATGGCGGCGACGAACAAATTGACGTGGTTAGACTGAGAAAATATTTAATCACTGCTCAAAAAAGTGACAGCATTTTACGGGCAGGCATGGGTAAAGATATCTATACCGGTAACCAGCTGGATACTTTTAAAACCGAATCGCCCGAACAAAGTTCGGCCAAAGGCGCCCTGATGTTCCTTTTCAAGAACAACCAGATGATGGAAACTACCAACAAGGAATTCCTGGATGGTTTTGAAGAGTTTGTTAGCGGTGAGGAAAGAAAAGAAGAGTCAAAAACAAAAGCGCCCGAAGATTACCGGGGTGAAGTTACCCACGATAACGAACAGGACATCAACGACCGTAGCTACGGGAACGCTGATGTAATGGCTTCAACCCCCTTCCACGGCACTCACGTGGCCGGTATCATTGGCGCTGAACGCAACAATGGTAAAGGAATGGATGGCGTTGCTGATAACGTACGTATTATGATGATCCGTGCCGTGCCTGATGGCGATGAGCACGATAAAGATATTGCCCTGGCTATTCGCTATGCGGCTGATAACGGCGCCAAAGTAGTGAACATGAGCTTTGGTAAAGATTTTTCTCCCCAGAAAAAATGGATAGATGATGCCGTTAGATATGCTGAAAGCAAAGGCGTTTTGCTGGTGCACGCAGCGGGTAACGACGCCAAGAACGTTGATACGGCTGATAACTTCCCCAATCCTGTTATGAAGGATACCCATAAAAAAGCGTCGAACTGGATCACTGTAGGCGCCAGCGGCGACCCCAATGCCGGTGGTTATACAGCCAGCTTCTCGAACTATGGTAAAAAACAGGTAGATGTGTTTGCGCCCGGCGTTAAGATCTGGTCGAGCATTCCAGGTGGCAACACCTATGGCAATGCCCAGGGTACCAGTATGGCCTGCCCGGTAGTGGTTGGTACAGCAGCCCTGCTGCTGGAATATTTCCCCTACCTCACACCGCAGCAGGTAAAATATTGCATCATGAAATCGGCCCAGAACCCTGGGGTGAAAGTGAACAAACCAGGTACTGACGAAACCGTTCTCCTGAGCGACATTTGTGTAAGCGGTGGCGTTATCAATGCCTACGAAGCCGCCAAGGTAGCCGCTACGCTTAATCCTTCAGGTAACAAGGTGGCTCCCAAAGGAGCGTCACCTAAACCCACGTTGAAGAACAAGAAAGGATAAGATTTTTAAGATATAAGCACAGGGGACACATTGAAGCGTTATGCTAAAATGTGTCCCCTGTTTCTTTTTATGCAGTTCCAGATAACAGGTTGCAGGGCCCGGAAAACCTGGAACCTGAAACTTGGAACCTGTAACTTTTTCTTTATTTTTAGAAAAAAAGTATGGTTAATAGAAAAGACATTACCGTACCTGATTTTTACAAAACCTATATCAATGCCCTGCAGGAAGACAATCTGCAGGAGGCTCTGACCAACAACACCCGCCGTTTTAGAAAACTCCTGAAACAGATCCCCCACAAAAAGATCAACTATGCCTATGCGGAAGGCAAATGGACGATCAAGGAATTGCTGCAGCACATCATTGACTCGGAGCGGGTATTCATTTACCGGGCCCTCACCTTTGCCCGTCACGACCCGGCGCCCCTGCCAGGTTTTGATGAGAACAACTGGGCCATAACTGCCAAAGCCCCCAAACGCAAATGGAACGAGCTGGTAGAGGAATTCAAGGCCCTGCGCAGCGCCAATGAACTGTTCCTGAATTCGCTCGACGATGACCAGTTACAGCAATCCGGTTCGGCCAACAACAACAACATCAGCGTTGCCGGACTGGCATTTGTTTGTGCAGGCCACGTAGCCCATCATATGCGCATTATCCGGGAAAGATACCTGGTGGATGGACAGGAGAAAGTAAAGACAATAAAGAAGAAAAAGAAAAAGCAACTGCCAAAGTCAAAGTAAGTAGCAGGTTGACCAGTTTACAAGTTGACAGGTCTGTTGCCGCAACGGCTTATTGCTTATAGCTTTGGCTTGTGCATTTTCTTTATACTCTCCGTAAACATAATATACATGGTTTTTAAAGCGGGATGCTGTTGTAACAGCGCCAGGTGTTTATGAATGGTGGCATCGTCGTTACGGACAGCCGGGCCCGTTTGTACAGCCACCGGCTCGTAATCATGCAGCCGTTCGGCCACCGAAGTAATCAGCGGCAACAACATATTGAAATCAACATGCTCCTGTAAACAATAAGCTTTTGCCAGGGCATATAAATGATTGGTAAAATTACTTACCAATACAGCCGCCACATGTAGTTTCAACCGTTGTTCATCACCGGCCTGTTGCACCTGGTTGCTGATGGAATTGGCAAACTCGGTAATAAGCGCCAGGTCATCTTCAGTATTGCCATCCACTAAAAAAGGAATATCGGGCAATTCATTCAACTCACTGCGGAGGCTTTGCAGGGGATATAGAATGCCATAGTTCTTGCTGCAGGCGCTTAGAACGTCCTTTGAAACCGCACCGGCGGTATGTACCACCAGTTTATTATTCAGTTGTAGTTGTGAAGCGATGGCCGCCACAGCGGTGTCACTAACCGCCAGCACATACAGATCGGCATGGGGGTTACAATGCTGCAGATCGGTGGTGAACGAGGCAGACAATGCATCGGCCAGTTCTTCAGCATGTAGTTGATTTCTTCCGCAAACCTGCACTATTTCATGGTCTGCTGCCAAAAACCTTTTTCCCAATATAGTTGCAACATTTCCTGTACCGATAATAACTATTCGCAAGCTGAGTTATTTAGTTTTTAAGTTATTTAGTTCTCAGTTGTTTTCTTAGGGGGTGTTCATTATTAATTGTTCTTTCCTTCAAGCATTGGCACAAACGAAAAATTGTCGAATAACTCTTCTGTCACACTACCATCGCGTTGTTTGGTAAGGCGTAACATGCGTTGGATGTTGCCCTCGCCTACCGGTATTACCATTTTGCCGCCTGTTTTTAACTGGTCGATCAATTTAGGTGGAATATAGGGAGCAGCTGCCGTAACAATCACCTTGTCGAAAGGTGCATAAGTTGGCAGGCCTTCATACCCATCACCATAAAAATATTTAATGTTGGGGTATTTGCTTCTCAATACAAAACCGCGGTGTTCTTCATACAATTTTTTCTGACGCTCAATAGTATACACCTGGGCATTCATTTCGCCCAGCACAATTGCCTGGTATCCACTGCCCGTACCAATTTCAAGCACTTTTTCGTAAGGCTTTACCTCTAACAACTGGGTTTGATAGGCAACCGTATATGGTTGTGAAATGGTTTGTCCTTCCGCAATAGGAAAAGCCCGGTCTTCATAAGCGACCCTGTCTAAAGCTGAATCGAGGAAATAATGCCGCGGGATCTGTAATATGGCTGTCAGCACCCGTTCATCGGTAATGCCTTTCTGTTTTAATTGATCAACGAGCTGTTTACGCAATCCTTTATGCCGGTAAGTATCTTCAAACGTTCTCATTTCGTTACAAAGATAGCTCAATTGGGAGGAAGTTGCGGCTTTGTGTTTAAGGTATGATGAAGTAGTTTTTCACGAGTCGTTACCAGTTACTGCACCTTCAGCGAAGCAAGGCCGGTTGGCCGGTTACCGGTAAAACTGGTAACCGGTAACCGGCGGCATATTGTTATTTGAAGTTTGCCTGTTGTTATCACAAAAATTACAAAGTACCGCGTGAGGCGGCATATAATTCATACCAATCCTGGTGATCGAGGTCAATAGAAAAGGCATTGGCAATATTGCGGATCCTTTGCTCATTGATGGTGCCTATTAAGGGCAAAGCACCTAATTTAACCAGCCAGGCAACAGCAAGGGATTCTATATCAGCATTGTATTTTTTACCCAGTACTTCCAGTGTGGAACGCACTTTCACTGCCTGCGCATCGGTGCCATTGGCAATACGGCCTGCTGCGAGCGGCGCTGATGCCAGCGGACGCATATACCGCTGTTTTATATAATCCAGCTGACCATTATCGAGGGCCGACGTGTTCAGCAGGTTCAATTCAATATGATTGGTAACAATAGGCGTACGTAATAAAGACGCCAGCAACTGATGTTGAAACACAGTGAAATTCATGACGCCGACGTTCTTCACTTTGCCAGACTCTTTCAGGCGCTGTAATGCCAACGCCGTTTCTTCCACATTCGATAATGGGTCAAGGTGATTGAGCAGGAAAATATCAATATAATCTGTTCGTAGTTTCCGTAGTGAATTATCTACGCTTTTAAGAATATGCGCGGCAGAAGTATTGTAATGATTAATATGTACCTCGGGTTGATCGGCATTGGGCGAAACAAACCCGCATTTAGAGAACAACACAATGTCTTCCCGTTTGAACGACTTCCGGTTAATCAGCTTGCCAAACAGCTCTTCACATTGGTAATTGCCATACATATCAGCATGATCGAATGTGTTTATGCCCAGTTCCAAACACAGGTTAACGATCTTCTCCATGGTTTGGGCGGCATCGCCGGTTACTTCATTCCATCTGTAAAAGCCATAAATAGCTGGTGATACTTTGGGTCCCGAATCGCTGAGATAAATTTTTTCCATGCTGATAACTGTTTTCTTTAAACACAATAATCGGGATTAAATTAATACGATACAAACTTTATAGCAGTTCCTGAAAATCACTCATATTAACAAATATAACATATAAAAAGAACAGATTTTTTTGTAAATATGTGAAGGGGAAACTTATTTTTGCGTCGATGAAATTATTTATTATCAGATATACCAAGATCGCCTTTATATACCTGCGATTGCACGTGATCTTCAATGTATTTTCTTCCCTGTTTTTAAACCTGTACTACCTTACTAAATTCTCTGCCTGGAGCAGTAAGAATAAAAAGATCGCCTACAACGATTTCCCCTCCAAATGGGATTACGAAAAACGATATAACTTATATAAATGGGTTATCGAAAAAGAAAACCTGGCCAATATTCCTATTAGTTACCTGGAATTTGGCGTTGCACAGGGTCATTCTTTTAAATGGTTTCTACAGCAAAACGGGGTTTCCGAAAGCCGCTTTTACGGGTTTGATACATTTACCGGTTTACCTGAGGATTACGGTCCGTATAAAAAAGGCGCTTTCGATAACAAGAATGCAGTGCCGGTGATCAACGATCCAAGAGGAAAGTTTTACCAGGGCTTATTTCAACAGACTGTGCCTGGCTTTTTAAAGGAATTGAACAATAACAGAAAAGTGATCATGCTCGATGCCGACCTATACAGCGCCACCTTGTACGTATTAACGAGTCTGGCGCCTTTTTTACAAAAAGGCGATATCATTTTCTTTGATGAGTTTGCAGTACCCACGCATGAGTTTAAAGCGCATTATGAGTTTGTACAATCTTATTACCCCAATATGGAATTAATTGCTGCAGCCAATAACTATTATTTTACCGCATTTAAAGTGAATTAATATTTCAGGGGTTCCGTATAACCACCTAAAAAAGCCCTTCCCGATGTATCAGGAAGGGCTTTTTAGTTTATTTAAACCAGTTTAATTTGCTCTTTTATAAACTACCACCAGTTTAGGAAATTTAGAAGCTAAACTGGGGTTAGGATTGTGACTGGATACGAAAATGCGGGAGTTATTATATGGATTTGCATTGTTGAATTGCAGCAGAAAACCGTAATTGGCGTTATTGCGGTACATAAAACTTATCGCACCTGTTACATCGAAGTTCAAATCAACTTGTGGTACACGGGTATTTTCCGCAGATGCAGTAACAGAAGTGGAAGATGGTTGATTATTCCAATTAACGGTGGAAGGCGACCAGTTTGCGGTTATCATTCTTGGCGAAAATGAATTGTCGGGACCTGAATTCGCATCTATTCCATTACCACTCATGGTTGGGCTGGGATAAGAATACAAATACAGGTTAGCGGTAACAATGGTTGAATTTGCTGGAATGCCGCTCAAATCAAATTTGATCATTGGCCTTACGTCATACCATACGTTATTCTTAGGCCACGTCATAAGCGGCAGGTCGTAGGTAGGCGCATAGCTCTGATCGATGTCGCCTGTGATTGGTCTTAAAGCCGCTAAATTGAATTCATATGGATTATTAGCCGGTTGCAAGGTCAATGTCTTTATTTCAATAGCGTTTACCAGTATGGAAACAGTGTCAACACCAGAAGCGCCTTCGTTATCGGTTGCCATTACCTGAAAAAGGTAGTTACCCGGTACAGAAAATACGATAGCGGTTGAATCGGCACCAGGATTAAGGATATTTGCATGGTTAGGTCCTGAAACCTGGCTCCATGAATAAGCCACTATCTTACCCTCATCAGTGGCTGTAACTTTTACTTTTGCAGAATCCGGGAGTGTAATGATTTGAGAGGGTCCTGCATCGGCTACAGGCACTTTATTGTCTACGTCTTTTTTACAACTTGCTACCGATAAAACTAATACAAAGGCTGCCAGCAGGTAACGGGCTCGGGTCATAACTTGATTTTTTAGATACTAAAATTTAACCACCCAAAATAAATAGTCAACTCCTGGTAAACAAGTTAAAAATCAATTATTTAATAAGTGTGCTTATTTCGCCGATAAACGTGCAGAAATCGGCTATAGCCGTGTAACCAATTCTTCCCGCAAACCCCTATGCGCCCAGGCTTATATTTCAACAAACTGTGCCTGGCTTTTTAAACCATGCCTGGCGTACATACAAACGGCTCCCGAAAAGGAGCCGTCGCATCTGTATATTGATGTTTTGAGGTGCTAGTTATACTTATAAACCAGTTCCAGTCTCGGATACTTTTGGGGATACGTTTTATTCGACGACGAAACAAAGATCCTGCTGTTATTAGGGGTTTCGTTTTGTAATCTTAACAGGAAACCGTAATTTATATTGGTGCTGATCATCTTCGATACGATCCCAGTAACGTCTACATCCAAATCAAGATAAGGCTGGTTGGTGGCCGGTACGGTAACCAGATCGTCTGTAGTGGCCATCGGGGGATTTTGCCACGTAGAGTAACTGTTCCATTCACTCGTTATCCGTTGAATGATCAACGCATTTGTGGATCCTGAATTGGCATCTGATTTATTGCCCAGCGTAGGTTGGGGATCTGAATACAGTAACAAATGAGCGCTTTTTACAGTAATAGGGCCTAGTCCGAAGCTAGTAAATTTTAATATTTGCCGCTGGCTATAGGTATTACCACCACTTGACCATACAACTGCTCCGATGGAAGTAGGGTTAGTAAGAAGGGTGTTGTAACTATTGTCGGTTCCGTTTACAAGAACAAGCGGAAATACGATTCCGTTGGTGGCCTCCTGATTCGTAACAAAGGTACGCAATATCTCCACATCAACGGTCATCGTATCAACCCCAACAGTCCCTTTGTCATCGGTGGCTGCTAATTGAAATACATAATTACCTGATTTATTAAATTCGATCCTGGTGGAAGTACCGCTCGGACTTGCTATTGTTGAGGCCGCCGGTCCTGAAACCTGGCTCCACAAATAGGTTATTATTTTTCCGTCATTGTCTGTTGCGGAGCCTGTAACATCAACATAATAGGTTTTAGTTGACAGAGACTGGCCGGCATCGACTATCGGCGCCTGGTTATCTTTATCTTTTTTACAGCTTGCTACTGACAGCGAGAACACTAGCGCTGCCAGTA
>NZ_JBJMLX010000420.1:0-41380 GCF_045805085.1 Niastella sp. | reverse complement strand
GACAATCAGAATTCAGCTTTTAAGGCGAACCAGGTAGAACAAAAATCGAAGGTGCAGGTGATTAATGAAGCATTGCGATTATTGAGCATCGATGACGCCCGCATTATTACTTTGTTTTACCAGGCCGAACAAAGCCTGGAAGAAATTGGTCGCATTCTGGGTGTTGAGCCCAATACCGCCAAAGTAAAACTGCACCGGGCCCGGCAACGGTTGAAAGAAAAAATGGAGAAACACTTTAGTGAGGTAGTTGAAGAGTTGAAAAGTTGACCAGTTTGTTAATCTTTAAAAGTAAAACAATGAGCAAGCAACAAAATATAGAAGATCGTTTGTGGGAGTACCTCGATGGCGCAGGCAGCGCTGATGATCGCTTGTTTATTGAACAACTCATTGCTTCCAACACGGAATGGAAAGCCAAATATCAGGAATTGCTGGAGCTGCAGGACCTGCTGAGCCATCGCCTGGAACTGGATGAACCCTCCATGCGATTTACCCAGAACATTATGGAAGCCATCAGCAAACATCATATCGCTCCTGCCGCCAAATCATACATCAATAAACGGATCGTTTGGGGTATTGCCGGCTTTTTCACTTGCACTATTCTGGGATTCCTGATAGCATTTTTCGCTCAGATACATTGGTCTGCCGGAAGCACCCCTGATAGTTCATTCATCAATAAGATCAACCTCGATAAAGTTGATAACAGTAAATTCTTCAGTAGTACCTATGCAACTATTTTTATGATGGTGAATGTGGTATTGGGGCTGGTTGCGTTGGATATGTATTTGAGAAGGCAGAAGGCAAAAGGCAGAAGGCAGAGATGAAAGCCCAAGCCACAGGCTACAAGAAAATACAGTTTAAAGCTTTAAGCAAAAAGCGCACTCCGGTAACCGGAGTGCGCTTTTATATTGTATTTACCTGTTAACTTGTCAACTTTATCAACCTTATCAAGTCCCTGGTCAACTCGTCAACTGATCAACTGGTCAACTATAGCAACTAATCATTGAATTTCTTCTTCAACTCCGCCAGCTTGGCCTGGAACGGATTCAGCGGCTCCTGTTTCTTCGGCTGACCTTTACCACCGCCAGCAGCAGGTTTGCGATCACTGCCACTGCTACGTCTTTCACCACCGCCACCACTACTTTTTTGCTGATCTTTCATGGTAAGCGAAATACGCTTACGGGGCACATCCACTTCAGAAACAGTAACCATTACTTTCTGGTTCAGCTTCACCACTTCATTAGGGTCAGAAACGTAGGTATTGCTCAATTGAGAAATATGCACCAGGCCATCCTGTTTAACGCCAATGTCAACAAACACTCCAAAGTTGGTGATGTTGGTGACGATGCCCGGAACCGTCATCCCTGGTTTTACATCTTCAATGGCTTTAATGGTATCATCAAAGCGGAATTCTTCAATCTGGGCGCGCGGGTCACGACCAGGCTTTTCCAACTCTTTTAAGATATCATCGATGGTATATTCACCAATGCTTTCAGTGATGTATTGTTTCTTGTTGATCTTTTTGCGCAGCTCGCCTTTTTTAATCAGGTCTTCGAGTGAAGCCTGTAGATCTTTAGCCATGCTTTCTACCACATGATAGCTCTCCGGGTGAACGGATGAATTATCGAGTGGGTTCTCAGCGCCGGGAATGCGTAAAAAACCCGCGCACTGCTCAAATGATTTGGGTCCCATCATCGGCACCTTCTTCAATTCTTCACGGGTTTTGAAAGGCCCGTTCTTGGCGCGGTACTCAACAATATTTTTAGCCAGTGTATTACTTAAACCTGATACATATACCAGCAGGTGTTTGGATGCCGTATTCACATCAACACCCACAAAGTTCACCGCACTCTCTACTACCCTGTCCAACGCTTCTTTCAGTCGGGTTTGGTTAACATCGTGTTGGTACTGACCTACACCAATTGATTTGGGGTCGATCTTTACCAGTTCGCTCAGCGGATCGAGCAAACGACGGCCAATACTTACAGCGCCACGTACGGTTATATCCTGATCGGGGAATTCTTCCCGGGCTACTTCAGAGGCAGAATAAATGGAAGCGCCGCTTTCATTTACCTGGAACACACTTACCGGTTTGCCAAAATCAATGCTGCGTACCAGTTGTTCGGTTTCACGGCCGGCGGTACCATTACCAATACCGATCGCATCAATCTCATATTTATCAACCAGGAATTTTAATTCAGATACACTTCCCTGCCAGTCGTTTTGCGGCGGGTGTGGGTAGATGGCAGTGTTGTACACCAGGTTGCCCTGTGCATCCAGGCAAACCAGTTTGCAACCGGTACGGAAACCGGGGTCCAACGCCAGCACCTTTTTTGAACCTAATGGGGAAGCCAGCAACAGTTGACGCAGGTTCTCGGCAAATACATTAATAGCTTCTTCATCGGCCTTGTTCTTGCTGGCCAGGCGGAACTCATTTTCAATAGAAGGTTTCAGCAAACGGTCGAATGAATCGTCGATCGCTTTCTTTACTTCTGAAGCAAATGGGCTGTTACTTTTTATGAATGTTCTGTTGAGGTCATCAACAGCAGTTTGTTTGTCGATATTGATGTCCATCACCAGGTAACCTTCTTTCTCGGCCCGGCGTATGGCCAGGATGCGGTGTGAAGGACTGTCGGCCAGATTTTCGTTGAACTCAAAGTAATCACGGTATTTCTGCGCTTCTTCTTCCTCTTTTTTGCTGGTGAGTACTTTCGCGGACAGCTTGGCTGTTTCGGTAAACTCCTGGCGAACTTTATTACGCGCCTGTTCGTTTTCACTTACCCACTCTGCAATGATATCGCGGGCGCCCTGCATTGCTTCCTTGATATCTTTCACCTGCTCGTTAATGAATTTGGCGGCTACTTCATCCATATTCTCAGCACCCTGTTCAAACACCAGTTTCGCCAATGGCTCCAGTCCTTTTTCAATAGCCTGGGTTGCCCTTGTTTTGCGTTTGGGTTTGTAGGGCAGATAAATATCTTCCAACTCGGTAGCATCGTAACAATTTTCAATACGATCTTTTAACTCGGGCGTTAATTTGTCCAGGCCTTCGATCGTTTTTACAACCGTTTCTTTGCGTTTATCCAGTTCAGAAAAATAAGCGATCTGTTCAACCACCTGGCCAATGCCCACCTCATCCATGTTGTTGGTCGCTTCCTTACGGTAACGGGCCATAAATGGAATGGTTGCTCCTTCACTTTGCAAGTCATGGATATTCGTGACCTGCTTAATGCTGAATGATAATTTTTCAGCGATCTTCTGAATGTACTTTACTTCCATCTATTGAGAATTTGCAGTTTTTTTAATGTCTTACCGGTTCAACCTAAAAATCGGTATAAGGGGTCGCAAATGTAAGGTATGCTAACAAAGAAAAAACTTGTTTTTACTAACAACATTTTTCCTTAAAAAACGTACCAGATTTTTAATTGGACTGCCCAAATTTATGATTTAAAATGGCAATGCTTATAAGTATTTGAGGGGGGAAGTAAGTGCTTTAGCCAAAAACTCATTCACTACATCGGGCTTCGTAACCACCATAACATGCCCTTGTTTTGGAATAGTCAATGTTGGATTTGTAAATCGTACAGGTAATATTTCATCGCTTTTACCATGTATATGCCATAATGGTTGTGGCACCTCATCGTTTTGCCAGTTCAGGATAGCATCAACGCTCCAGCGAATTAGATCCGAATCACTTTCGTTAATAAGTTCTAACAACATTAATTTATCTGCCTGTTTTTCCCGGGTGAAGAGCCGTTTGGTAGCGGCCGTTGATTTTAACAGCGATACGGGCACTATTTTATGTAGCCCCATTTTACCAACCATTTTGAAATAGCCTGGTAACTCTTTTGATACCGGTATACTTGAGATAAGAATGGTAACTGAAGGTTTATGTACTTTCGCTATTTCAATAGCCAGCATACCGCCAAATGATAACCCTACCAGGGCAAAAGGTTCCTCTTTGTTGATTGCTGAAGCCAGGCGCAATGCATAAGAAGGAAGGGTATCATCTTTATCAGGTGTTATCCAATCTAAATAAACTGCCTCACAACCTTCTGGCAATTGAATATATTTAAATACCCGTTTATCGGCTGCCAGCCCGGCAATAAAATACACTTTCATAGCAGGAATCTCCTATGCAAATTTACCGCTGAGTGCGGTTAAAAAGTTGACAAGTTGAAAAGTTAACAAGTTAATAAACCCCGATACCCGGGAAGCGATCTCAACGTTAACCTCGTAACTGGTTAACTCCACAACAGTTACAACTACCACAAAAACAGCTGCTAGCCATTAAAAACCTACCTTTGTGACGAACTAACAAAAACTACATGGATATTAAAAATAATATTCTCGAAACGATTGGAAATACGCCACTTATCAAGCTCAACAAGATCACTAAACAACTCCCGGCCACCGTTGTAGCCAAAGTAGATTATTTTAATCCCGGCAACTCCATCAAAGACCGCATGGCAGTTAAAATGATCGAGGTGGCCGAAAAGGAAGGCAAATTAAAACCCGGTGGAACTATTATTGAATGTACCAGCGGTAATACTGGCATGGGTCTGGCTCTGGCAGCCTGTGTAAAAGGATACAAATGTATTTTTACCACTACCGATAAGCAATCAAAAGAAAAAGTAGACATCTTAAAAGCTGTAGGCGCCGAAGTAATTGTTTGTCCTACCAATGTGGAACCAGATGACCCACGCAGTTACTACTCCGTAGCCCGCCGACTGGCTAAAGAAATTCCCAATTCATTCCATTGTAATCAATACGATAACCTGGCCAACCGGCTGGCCCATTATGAAACCACAGGCCCCGAGATCTGGAAACAAACCGATGGCAAAATAACCCACCTGGTTTGTACAGCCGGCACGGGTGGTACGGTAACAGGTACGGCCATGTACCTGAAAGAAAAAAATCCTGCTATTAAGATCTGGGCCATCGATGTGTACGGCTCCCTGCTCACCAAATTTTTTCGCACAGGCGAAGTGGATATGAGTGAAGTACACCCCTATATTTCAGAAGGTTTTGGGGAAGATTTTGTGCCCGAAAATTATGACATGAGCGTCATCGATTATTTTGAACAGGTTACCGACCGCGATGGTGCTATTATGGCCCGCCGCCTGGCTAAAGACGAAGGTCTCTTTTGCGGATACAGTGCCGGCAGTTGCCTGCAGGGGCTTATGCAAATAGCCGCCAGCCAGCCTTTGAAAAAAGACGACCTGGTGGTTTGTATCTTCCACGATCATGGCAGCCGCTATGTAGCCAAAATTTACAACGACCAGTGGATGATGGAACGTGGCTTTATGGAGGTAAAAACTTGTAAGGATATCATCAACGGACGCGCTGCCAAACAAAAGCTTGTAACTATTGAACCCGCTCATACCGTAGCCCAGGCAGTTGACCTCATGCGCAAATACGACATTGAACACATCCCGGTTATCAATGGCAGCGGACCAGTAGGCGCCATCAGTGAAAGTGGATTATTCCAGAAAATATTTTCCAACCCCGATATTAAAAACGCCACCATTGAAACGGTGATGGAACCCGCCTTCCCGATTGTTGATTTTAATACCCCCATTGAAAAGTTGCGCACGCTAATTAATAAGGACAATGGAGCAGTATTAAGTAAAGATGAATTAGGAAACTATCATATAGTTACAAAATACGATGTGATATTGGCGTTAGGTAGTTAGTTGAAAGAGTTGACGGAGTTAACAAGTTGACAAGTTAACAAGTTAATACAATATAAAAGTCCGCTCCGGTAACCGGGGTGGGCTTTTTCGTGAATCGGCAATCGTGAATGGCTCGCCAGATCTGAAATTAATTACGACCTTGCATCGCCGGCATTTTTTCTGCCCTCTGCCCTCTGCCCTAATAAAAAACAAAGCGCCCCGCATTTAGCAGAGCGCTTTTGTGAAATCTTGTTCAGGTACTTGGGACGGTTTTACTAAGGACTGGTTTGCTGATAGAGATTTCTGGTTCTCACGATATTGGATACGGGGTACGGATCAAAAACCAAAAAAACTATAATAAACAAGTAAAGGGTTTAGGGGCTCTTTCTATGGTTTCAGGAGTAAGGTCGTTCGTGTAAATCCGGTACAGAACTTTTAAAGGGTATGTCAACATCGTATTGACAGTACAAAGATGATGATGTTTTTGCGACGGTTGAAGTCTATTCGATCAATGGCTATCGTTGCTCGTTTAATGTGTGGAAAAGTCAGATTAAGCTCGTTCAATCGCCTGAAACCGTTACTGGAAGGGCGTTTCAGGCATATACTTTTATTAAATGTTTGATCTGGATCAAGAGAAAGTAAATTGTACTAACTACTCTTTCGTAACACTACCATACCACTAAAGAAATACTACGTATAACAGTGCTGGATAGCTACTATTTTTGCAGTAAATACCGAACAATTTTAATCGAGTTTTTTTGCTCTTGTTAACATTTGTATCTGCATTACCTTTGTTAAAGAAGTTGATTGATTACAAATCAATCTATTCCAATATCCAGGAAAAACTGTATGTGTTCAATATCCAGGAAAAATCAAGAAAAATCCGGTATCAGTCAACTTCATTTTTTAATAATCCGATATCATTTATAAAAGCCATTATCCAGATCCAATGTCCGTGACAAAACGAATATCCCTGTGAAAACCAACGGATATCCTAATGAATAACCAAGTAAATTAAAATCCAACGTCCGTAAGACCAAGGTAGTTCCAATTCCTGTGTGTTAAAAACCGTCTGCTTAACTCCAATAACCCCTCCTGCTAAAACCCGACAATGCTTTTAGCAGGAGGAGCAGCGGTCCCTTGAAAAGGCACAAACTCCAGGCAACAAGGCACAAGCCTTCTATTCAAACATCTTCACTAATAGCTATCTTTCTAAGTTTCTGATCTTGGGCATCCCTTCTTAAGCCTATGCTTCTATTCCTGTACCTTTGCTACTTTCAACGAATCCCAGTTCATCCCATTCATCCCAAAAATCCCAGTCTATGACAGATCAAATGGGCCGGACGGTGGAGTTGCCTGCTTCACCCCGCAGAATTGTATCGCTGGTTCCTTCCATAACTGAATTACTATCTGCTTTACAGCTCGATGAGCAGGTGACCGGTATCACCAAATTCTGTATTCATCCCAACAACTGGTTCCGGGAAAAAACACGCGTGGGTGGCACCAAGGCCATCAAGGCCAGTGTGATTCATGAATTACAACCCGATTTGATTATAGCCAATAAAGAAGAGAATGTAAAAGAGCAGATAGAAGAACTGGCGCAACACTACCCCGTATGGGTAACTGATGTAAACAACCTGGCCGATGCCCTGGAAATGATTGAACAAATAGGCGCCATCACCAGCACGCAGCCGGAAGCCACCCGTTTAATCAGTCAGATCAATGCGGCCTTTTCTGCCCTGCAAAATAAAGCCCAACAACTAAAAACCGGGTACCTCATCTGGCGCAACCCCTACATGACCATTGGTAACGACACCTTCATTCATGATATGCTTGGCCGCTGTGGGTTTAAAAACATTTTTGACAATACCACCCGGTACCCGGTCATCGATACTTGGCAACTGGCCCAATGTGATTTATTGTTACTCTCTTCAGAGCCCTACCCTTTTCAACAAAAACATATTGATGAACTGCAGGCTGAATTACCCAATACCCGCATTATCCTGGTTGATGGGGAAATGTTCAGCTGGTACGGAAGCCGGTTATTACAGGCGCCCGCCTACTTTACCAACTTATTACGGCAGTTATAGTAACTTTGGCGTATATGAATCCGATGATTGACAACATTGATATGAACGAGCCCAATAAGCCGTCCCGCAAAAAACCAATGTTCCCGGTGCATGACCGCCTGCGTGGGTATTTGAAAAATCATGGTCGTGAAGTAAAGCTGCCGGTATCATATAACGATCTGCTTCGCATCACTTATTCCCTTCCCCTGAAAGATAAAAAAGGCAACGATACCTATTGGGAAACGGTGGTGTATGATATGCGCGACTGGGAATACATTCGCAATGGACTGGTGCAGATGTATGCCTTCCTGAAAACGGAAGGTGATCTTACTTTTACCAGTCACCTCGATGTAGCGCGTATTGACTATTGCAGCTTTGGCAACTCCAATCCCTTTCGCATCCGCATCGTAAACAAGTATAATGATAACTACGATCACTACTATATTAAAATAGCCGATGCCTCGCGCATCTACGGGCTGGAGCTGGAACATATTCTTTCACCCAACCGCATTACCTATCTCACCAATCAAAACACATTGGTTGAAGAACATATACCCGGCATTCCCGGAGATGTATTTATTGACGAACACCTGAGCGATCCTCATACCAACAAGATCAGGCTGGCCAAGGAATTTGTAAAATTCAACGAGCGGTGTTTTGTACGGTTACTGGGCGATATGCGTTCCTACAATTTTGTGGTTGACATTACGCCCGATATTGAAGACTATCAATACCGCATCAGGGCTATCGACTTTGATCAGCAATCGTATGAGGGGCGCAAGAATTTATACATGCCGCAATTCTTTAAAGAGAATTACACCCTGGTCGATCTCTGCGCCAAGTTGCTTAATAAAGAAAGTATTCACCAGTATCAAACAGAAGAACGCACCATGATGGCCTTTCGCGTAGCTTCTTCCCGGTTCCGGTTAATGGAATTATTGAACATTATGTCAAAGGACCATATTTCTGTTCCTGCAAAACTGCACCAGTTGCGGACAGAGCTGGGGGATTATTTTCACAACCCGCAATTTTATAAATGTTCCTCTATGGGGCAACTGGTAAAACGACAGTTAAAACAAACCCTGCAGAAGAACCTAAAATTGATCCAGAAGAACCTGGGCAAGATCGGGGATTAATCTAACCAACCATGCAATTCACCATAACCGGTTATTCAACGGCCTTATTTTCTACCTGGTATTTCATTGATGAGCTTCGCCTGTTGTTCGATGCGGGCGATGGGCTTATGGCAAGCCTGTTGCAGAAAAGCAGGAAAGTAGAACATGTATTTATTTCCCATGCCGACCGCGATCATATAACCGGCTTGCTGCAGTTCAATCAATTGAATTCACGACCCGGTTTTCCTGTCATCTATTATCCAAAAGACAGCGGTTCTTTCCCGGCGTTAAATGAGTTCTCAATAAAATTCGATCCGCATGTTACGGGCACCGTATGGACGCCCATTTCGCCTGAGAACGATGTGCACATAAAAAAAGATCTTTTCATCAGGGCTATTCCCAATACCCATGCTGCTGAAAAAGGCGGTATCAGAAGTCTCAGTTATAAGGTCATTCAAACAAAAATGAAATTAAACCCTGAGTTAACAAAACTACCGGGCGAGGACATCAGGCGCATAATCGAGGAACGGGGAAAGCAAAACACCCACACCGAAGTTCAAACCAATTTAATCAGCTATTCCGGCGATACGCCGGTTGAGGACCTTACGCGTTGGGAAAACTCCCAAATACTCATCCACGAAGCTACCTTTCTGCGCGATGATGACGAAGAGAAGGAATTGGGCTCCCATTCCCACAAACATAGTTATCTGGAAGAAGTGATGGAAATGGTAAGCGGGTCAAACATAGAGCAACTCATCCTGGGGCATTTCTCCTCCCGCTACAGCGTCGAACAAATTGATAGCCGCATCCTGGAGTTGTGTGAGAAATATGCCATCAACATCCCGGTTTTCAGGGTATTGCCCGGCCAGGTGGGTACCAATATCCTGAACGGCCATCCCGTGAATGGAAAGTAACATATGTATCATGTAACAAATACACCAACATTCATTGCTAATTAGTTATCTTCGCGTTGCATTAAAAAAAGCCATAATCCATTAAATATTTTCCAACGCTTTTGATAGTCAATTAAATAACAACACGCTTTAACACAGAAAACGATGAAGAAATACAAACCAGGAGTACTCTTTGGTGAAGAACTCGAAGCTTTGTATAAAGACGCCAAAGAAAACCAATTTGCTTTACCAGCAGTTAATACAATTGGCACTAATACGATCAACGCTACTCTTGAGACCGCCGCAAAAGTAAATTCCCCTGTAATTATTCAATTCTCCAATGGCGGTGCACAGTTCATTGCCGGTAAAGGTATGCCCAACGAAGAGCTGCAGGGCAATATCTCCGGTGGTATTTCCGGTGCATTGCATATACATAACGTTGCAAAATATTACGGCGTACCGGTTGTGCTGCACACCGATCATGCTGCTAAAAAATGGTTACCCTGGATCAGTGGTCTCATCGATGCCGGTGAGCAATACTTCAAAGAGAAAAAACAACCCCTGTTCAGCTCTCACATGCTCGATCTGAGCGAAGAGCCAATCGAGGAGAACATTCATACATCCGTTGAATTCTACAAACGCATGGCGCCCCTGGGCATGGGTATTGAAATTGAGCTGGGTGTTACCGGCGGTGAAGAAGATGGCGTTGACAACAGCGGTGTAGAGAACGATAAATTATATACGCAACCACAGCACGTAGCATATGCTTATGAGCAATTAGGCAAAGTAGGCCGTATGTTTACCGTAGCTGCTGCTTTTGGTAATGTGCATGGCGTGTACAGTCCGGGTAATGTTGAATTGCGTCCCGAGATCCTGAAGAACAGCCAGGACTACATTCAGAAAACATACAAAACCGGCGAAAAGCCCGTATACTTTGTATTCCACGGCGGTAGCGGTTCTCCCCAACACCAGATCCGTGAAGCTATCAGCTACGGCGCTATTAAAATGAACATCGATACCGATCTGCAATGGGCTTTCTGGGAAGGTATCCTGAAATACTACAAAAAGAGTGAAGGTTATCTGCAAGACCAGCTGGGCAACCCCGAAGGCGCAGATAAGCCAAATAAAAAATACTACGATCCCCGCGTTTGGTTGCGTAAAGGCGAAGAAAACTTTATTAAACGTTTAGAAATAGCGTTTGATGATTTGAATTGCATCAACAGAAACGCTTAAAGTTTAGAATTTAATTTCCGAATTCTTTAGCGGGTTAAATTATTATGAACCAAGCCCCCCGACGCATCGGGGGGCTTTCGTTGCGTCGCACACTTGTACTGCATATCTTTGGGCGGCATTGAAAATAGCCAAAAGCCAAAAGCATTCATCGCCGCGAACCGTTTGCCGTTTCACGTTTGCCGTTTGCCGGCTGATGGCTTATGAATTGCATTAACGATTGACAATTCACAATAAACTTAAAAACAAGTATGCCGTCTAAAAAAATCATCGATCTGTTAGGTGACAAAGCTTCCTACCTGTTGGAGCACAAAAGTACCGCTGTTGACA
Organism: Niastella sp.; assembly: GCF_045805085.1. Lineage (NCBI taxonomy): Bacteria > Pseudomonadati > Bacteroidota > Chitinophagia > Chitinophagales > Chitinophagaceae > Niastella > Niastella sp. Next base: position 30,071 of record NZ_JBJMLX010000420.1, on the reverse strand, counting down.
AATCAACTATTACGCTTCCTTCCCCTAATCACGTTGAAGAAATTTGGGTCAACAGCAATCGCAGCAACCAGGTGTTGCGCAGTTTGCAAACCCTGTTAAGCCATGGCCGTTTGGCCGATACCGGTTTTTGCAGCATCTTCCCGGTCGACCAGGGCATCGAGCACAGTGGCGGCTCCGCCTTCGCTCCCAATCCTATTTATTTCGACCCTGAAAATATTATCAAACTCGCTATTGAAGGCGGTTGTAATGCTGTGGCCAGTACCTATGGCGTATTAGGCATTATGAGCCGTAAATATGCGCACCGCATACCTTTTATTGTAAAAATCAATCACAATGAATTTTTAAGTCTTCCCAATAAGTACGACCAAACTATGTTTGGTACTATCAGAAGTGCCTGGAACATGGGTGCTGTTGCTGTTGGCGCCACTATTTACTGGGGTTCTGCCGAAAGCGCCCGTCAGTTAAAAGAAGTGGCCGAAGCATTTGAAATGGCGCACGAGCTGGGCATGGCCACCATCCTGTGGTGTTATACCCGTAACAATGGGTTTAAAGTAGATGGTGTAGATTATCACACGGCTGCCGACTTTACCGGCCAGGCCAACCATTTGGGTGTTACGTTGCAGGCCGACATTATAAAACAAAAACTACCTACCAATAACGGCGGTTACCTGGCTACCAAACATGGTAAAACATCACCGCTGGTGTATGAAAAACTCACCACAGATCACCCCATCGACCTGTGCCGTTACCAGGTACTGAATTGCTACGGTGGCCGCGTAGGCTTGATCAACAGTGGCGGCGAAAGCAAAGGCACCAGCGATCTGGCCGATTCTGTGTATACTGCTGTAATAAACAAAAGAGCCGGTGGTATGGGTTTGATCCTGGGTCGTAAAGCATTCCAGCGCCCGATGAAAGAAGGTATTGAGTTGCTGAACGCTACGCAGGATGTGTATCTGGATAAAGATATTACTGTTGCCTAAGAAGGTGATGTAGGAAGTAAGAAAAATGAAGCTGATAAAAAGGTGAGCTCGCTATTAAAAGTAAGCTCACCTTTTGTATTTATTCGAATTCAATTATCAGGCATGAAGTATAGTAATCTTCTTACCTCCTACCTCTACCAGCGTCCATGCCCATGTCCACGGCCATGACCTTCATACCCACGATCTTCATAACCACGATCTTTATAATGGCCGTATCCATGTCCACGACCGCGTGGGCCATCGTAATATCGTTCACGTTCATAATAACCACCCCGTGGGCCACAATCACGCACAACAGGCTGACAGTTCCTGTAACCTCTGTAACGCGCATAAGCTACGCGGTCGTCATAAAAGTGCGTATATGGCCTTGGACCGCGGCAAACCACTTTATAACCGCTATACAGATCGTAGCTGCGGCAACGCGCCGGTAAATTGTACGAGAACTCCCAGTTGGGACCGTTCAGGTAAACGAACTGGCGTTGGGGAACGTAATAGTAACATTCAATATCTGGCAGGTAATAATAATCAGCAGATGCATAACCGGCAGGCGCCCACTGGGGTTGCGCACCGATATTCACGCTTACACTAACCTGTGCTTTTGATTGAAGGGAGGCTGTTGTTAAGAAGGCAAGTACTGGCAAAATTGGTAAAACCCGTTTCATAAATCATCAATTTGGTTATGAATATGAATCCAAAATACATGCCTTATCAATACGTAAATGTGGACAACCCAACAATTAACAAATTTTAAGATATAAACTGAGCGCCAACGGGTTAAACAGTTAAAAGCAAGCTAAAACTGATCACTTCATTAAGCCTTTGCATTCTTTTAAGAAATCAGGGTTATTTAGTTCGTTAGTTATTTAGTTTGTTAGTTGTTGAATAGTATAACATCTTCGTTTATGGTGTTCCGTGATCATAGTAAAGAGAGTGCCCTTCGACTTTGCTCAGGGGTAAAAAAAAGACAGCCAGCCATGCGGCCGACTGTCGTGATCTAGCAACCCCTAAACCAGCGAAATCGTTAAACAGGTAATTTTCAGAGCAACTTAACGATGCTAATATGAACAAAGCTTTACCTGCTACTAATTAAAGCCGGTACTAAGACGCCTCTTCCTCCGGGATATCTTTATCTATAATTTTATGTTAAGTACACCTATATGAGTTATCCAGCTCACATAATTGCATCATGTAGTTTTATAATTGAAAGCAATTCATAAATTGAAACTGTGCCATGCAAAAAAATTTCATTTCTAGCACCAATGATCAAATCCAGCGTTACACGCTAATCGTAAAGTAGTACAAGATCTAATAGGGAGGAGTTTGCTATAACCGTTTGTTCCTGCAAGTTAGTGTTTAAGAGAAAATAAAAAAATTTTTTTAGTTTTTTTTAATAATAAAACGAATGAGCAAAATTTCCATGAAGGGCGCGCTTGACCAGCGTTTGCGCGGATTGCATTTTTAGTTTTTTTACGCTTCCTCACGGTTTAGTTCAATTGTACTGCAATTCAATACTATACACATAACCACCATAAAAAAAGGCCTCCCCCCGGCTGAGCCGTGGGAAGGCCTTTAGTATTGTGTGTTAGTGATTTAGTGACTAAAATCCTTTTTTAGGTTCCTCTGTTACTGTGCTTTTGGCATTTTCAGGTAACTGTATGGCCAGGAATTCATTTCCTGCCAGCACCAGTTTGGCAGCCTGCTGCACATCTGCAGGCGTTAGCATATTTACATACTTCTCATAATGAACAAACCTGTCGGGATCACCGCCTTGCGCTTTAAGTTGCAACAGCTTTTCCACCCACACACCATTATCCTTTATGTCCAGTTTGTGCTGTTCCAACCATTGTTTTTTTACCTTGTTCAGGTAAGTGGTATCGGGCCCTTTCGAAACCATCTCATTGAATTCATTCTTAATGGCTTTTACCAGTGTATCAACCTTTTGTGGTCCACAGGGTAACTGCACTACAAAACTGAAGTTGCTGTATGGATACTTTTCCAGATCGGCATAAGTACCACCACCATAAATACCCTGGATCTTTTCGCGCAACTCTTCAATGATGCGAATGTTCAGCACTTCGCTCAACGCATGGGCTTTCATTTCAATAGCTTCACTATAAGGCGTTTCTCCTGTAAAAAAGCCCAGTATCAGACTTTGCTCTTCTTTTCCTTTGTTAACCGTTAGTGTTTTTTTACCATCTACGGGACGCACTTTGTTATCGACAAAGCTGAATTTTTTACCGGTGGCTGGTAAACTCGCAATGTATTTTTCAATCAGCGGTTTTATTTCCGCCTCTTTAAAGCTGCCGGTAAATACAAACTGCATCCCACTGGCATCGCCAAAATGTTCTTTACGAATGTCCAGCACCCGGTTATAGCTGATTTGATCGAAGAAGCTGCTGTTAGGCACCACAACCGGTGCTAACGGGTTGTTATTGAACAATAGCTTATACAAGGTATCGGCAAATGCCGCCCGCGGGTTGGCACTGATGTTGGCATACTGCAACTTATTCTTTTGAATAAATGCCCTGAACAAAGCAGTATCGCCACGTGGGGCTGTACATTGCAGGTAAGTGAGTTGAAACAGGGTTTCCAGGTCTTTTACACTACTGCTGCCTTTGAAGCCATCAGCAATGGATGAAAAAACAGGTTCCACACTAACGGTTTTACCAGCCAGCACCTTACTTAAATCGGTAGGCGAAAACTGACCCAGTCCCATGGCGGTGGTAACCGGCACCATATATTCAGCATTATACTTATCGGCCACGCCATATTCGTTTTTACCCCCGGGTCGGGTAGCGCCCATGATGATCTGGTCGCTCTTGAAATCGGTTGGCTTCAATGTTACGGTAACGCCATTGCTTAGTTTATATTCAGTGGTGCCCAGCAACGCATTTTTTGTAACCGCCAGCACTTTACCAGGCGTGGGTGTTTTGTTCAACAACGAAGAGGCCACCGCTTTTTCTTCATAAGGTTTTATCTCCGCCTTTGCTTTTGCATCGATGATCGCCAGTAACTCTTTATCAGTAGGCGCCGTACTGTCGTTTGTTTCGGGCCCGCTCATGTACACAAACAGGTTCTTCTGATCTTTTATCACCTTCGATACCTCGTTCACTTCATTGAGGGTAATGGCGGGCAACATGGCTTTTACATACTCAAATTCCTTTTCAATACCGGGTATGGGGTCCTGTACCAGAAAGTTGTTCATGTATTCATCTACCAGGTCGGCCGATTCAGTTTTAGTGCGGTTATTGTACGTGCGTTCATATTGCGCCAGTACTGTTTTCTTGGCGCGTTGTAATTCCGGTTGCGTAAAACCAAACCGTTTTACCCGTTCTATCTCTTCAGCCAGTGCATTGGTGGCCTTTCTTATATCGCCGGTACCTGCAGCCGCCATGGCATTAAAGCTCTCATATCCGCGGGCATACGAATCAAAATCAGCACTGCCATAAATGAAGGGCGGGTCTTCTTTCTGCGTTATCTCCTGCAGGCGTTCATTCAGCATGGAAACAAACATCTGCTGAATCAGTTCCTTGCGATAATCGCCGATGGTTACCGAGGCCGGTTTTTTAATGGCGGGATAATTTATTGAAACCCGGTAACCGGTAGCTTCTTTATCAGTTACCACCATGGCCTGTGAAGAATTGTAGGCAGGCACATCGGCATATTCTCTTTTACGTTCAGCAGGAGGATTGGTTAATGAGGCAAAATGCTTTTTAACCATTTCTTCCGCTTTAAGCGGATCAATGTCCCCTACCACGATCACAGCCATCAGATCGGGCCGGTACCATTCTTTATAAAAACGGCGAATGTTATCGACCGGGAAATTTTTAATGATGCTGTCAATACCTATAGGTAAACGCCTGGCATATTTTGATCCTTCGAACAAACGCGGGTACACTTTTCTGAAGATGCGGTCATTGGCGCCCTTGCCCATCCGGCTTTCTTCCAGAATTATAGCCCGCTCACCATTGATATCGTCAGTAAGGTAGGTTACATTATGCGCCCAGTCTTCCAGTACCTGAAAGCCTTTTTCGAGGTTACCGGGTTTATCGGTGGGAATGGGCAGAATGTATACCGTTTCATCAAAACTGGTATAGGCATTCAGGTCGTTCCCGAACCCTACGCCAATATTCTGTAAAAAGGAAACGATGTCGTTCTTTTTGAAATGGGTGGTTCCGTTAAAGGCCATATGTTCGGCCATATGGGCCAGCCCCTGCTGGTCGTCTTCTTCCAGAATAGAACCGGCATTCAACACCAGCCGTAATTCAACCTTCTGCTCAGGCTTTTTATTCTGGCGAATGTAATACGTTAACCCGTTCGCCAGCTTTCCGATCTTAACTTTTGTATCAACCGGTAATTTGCTTTGCCCGTTCAATTGAGCGGTAGTATGTTGAATAACCAACATACCAACCAGCAGCAACAGCCACCGGCATGCAACACGCAAGGAGTATATCATGATAATTGTTTTTGGACTACAAAAATATTGGGGTGAGCTATATACTTAAGGTCCGTTTGTAAAAATGTAGTTAAAATACAGCATAAAGCTCAAAGCATAAAGCCTACAGGGAAAATGCTTTGCCTTTACCCTTCAGGCTTTATGCAAAGAGGCCCGGTACTTCTACCGGGCCTCTCTGATATAACACCTTACAAATTATATCTATTTGACAACTTCCTCAATTACATGTCCTATACAGCCGCTGGGCATTTGTATGTGCAGCATGGCCGCCAGCGTAGCAGCAATATCCGTCATATACACTTCGCGGTTGGTTTTGCCTTTGGGAACATTCCAGCCATAGAACAGCAAAGGAATGTGAGAATCGTAGGGGTTCCAGGCGCTGTGGGTGGTGCCTGTACCGCTTCCTTCCATATAGCCCGATTGCAGCATTACCTGAATATCGCCGCTTAAATGCTGGTTATAGCCATTGGCTACCATATCCCGCTGTTTAGCCGTTAAAGGCACTTCCATCAGTTTGTTCAGGTCAAATACCTGCCCCACTTCGGGTTGAAGAATGAGGTATTGAATGACCGTTCTCTTTACCGCGTTTACATCGAGTTTCATGGAATCGATCACCTGGTGATTGAGGTAGATCTGATGATTGAAGTTGCCAATGATTAGCCTTGAAGACCCGAATTTCTCATTCAGGATCTTACCCAGGTCCTGCGACCAACGGGCGGCAGGCGCTATACCACCAGGCAATTTATTCTCTTTGCTAAAGCCAGGAACGTGTGCCACGGCATGGTCGGCCGATAAAAACACAACATATTGTCCCTTACCTACTTTGGCATCGAGGAAATTAAAGAAGCTGCCGAGGTCTTTATCAAGGCGCAGGTAATCATCTTCCTGTTCAACTGAATTAGGACCGAATGCATGACCTATATAATCAGGTGAAGAAAAGCTGATAGCCAGCAGATCGGTGATATTGTCAGCCCCCAGTTGTTCGCCAGTAACAGCAGCTTTTGCTATTTCAACCGTCATGGAATTACCATAAGGAGTAGAACAGATATTGGAATAGTTGGTACCGGCAAATTTTTTAAGATCATATGGGAAAGCTTTTTGTTCTACGCCAAAGGGAGTGGCTTCATAGCTTTTTTCGTCGGCAGTACTTTGTACATAAGAATTGATGGGATACAAGGTATTCCAGCCCATGCCATAGTATTTATCAACCAGCTTTTGTGCATTGAAGTCCTGCATCCATTTAGGAAGTTCCTTCATGTAGTAGGTTGAAGTTATCCAGTTTCCGTTGCGGCTATCGTACCAGTACGCCGCATTGGCCGAATGACCGGCGGGTAAAATACCACCTCTGTCTTTAACGGCAACGCCAATCACTTTACCCTTGAAATTGGTGGCCTGTCTTAACTCATCACCGATAGTGGTAACCTTCATGTTAAAAGGGCTCATGGCGCCGGGAACGCCTGCTTCGGCCCCAACAGTTGCCACGGTTGAGTCTTCTGTGCAGTATACGTTCCTGTTCTTTTGCGGATCGTACCAGGCATTACCTACAATGCCATGAATGGCGGGCACGCTACCGGTATAAATACAGGTATGCCCACAGGCAGTTATCGTAGGCACGTAGGGGATCATGGTGTTCTCGCAAGAAAAACCCTGATTCAGGAAACGTTTAAAACCTCCATCGGCGGCATAACGGTCATAAAACCGGTACAGGTAATCCCAACGCATTTGGTCTATAACGATACCTACTACCAGTTTAGGACGGTTTACAGTAGTTGAAGCGGTTGTGGTTGCAGTTGCGCTTGTTTTGATTTGAGCGGGTGAAATAAACCAAAACAGCAAAAAACAACTTGTTGCTAAAAGAAGGCGCATTAAAAAAGTTTTGGCAAAGATAACCGGCTATATAACCCCGTACATTAAAATTTAATAAAATCGTGAACACAAACGATTGCTTAATGTTTTGATTGCTAAGTTGTTTAACGGCCCTTTTTTCAAACTTTTAGCGTATTCTTTCAAAATATTCAGGGTTCTTTCCCGTTAAACGATATAGCAATTAAACGGCTATTAAACCATTTCGCCAAGGTTATCAAAACATTAAAAACGCTACCTTTGCGCCATTCGCCAAAAACAGCAATAACCCTATTAATAAAATCCATATTATGGCAGATATTTTTGAAAGATTACTAAAGAATCAAGGTCCAATAGGTCAACATCGTGAAAGAGCTCATGGTTATTTTGCATTTCCTAAACTGGAAGGAGAAATCGGGAGCAGAATGAAATTCAGAGGTAAGGAAATGATTGTGTGGAGTTTGAATAATTATCTGGGTTTAGCCAATCATCCTGAAATCCGGAAAGCCGACGCAGAAGGCGCTGCCCAGTACGGACTGGCATTGCCCATGGGCGCCCGTATGATGAGTGGCAATAGTAATAATCACGAGTTGCTGGAAAAAAAGTTGGCCGCTTTCGAAAGTAAAGAAGATGCTATTTTATTGAATTTTGGTTACCAGGGTATGGTTAGTTTGATCGATGTGTTGTGCAGCCGTCATGACATCATTGTTTACGACGCCGAAAGCCATGCCTGTATCATAGATGGTGTTCGTCTGCATCCCGGTCACCGGTATGTGTTCAAACACAACGATCTGGAAGATCTGGAAAAACAGCTGCAACGTGCTACAGCCCTTATCGAAAAACAAAAAGCTGGTGGTATCCTGGTTATAACTGAAGGGGTATTTGGTATGGCCGGCGACCAGGGTAAACTGAAAGAGATTGCCGAACTGAAATCGAAATATGAATTCCGCCTGCTGGTTGATGACGCCCACGGTTTTGGCACCCTGGGTAAAACAGGAGCCGGTGCGGGTGAAGCACAGGGTGTACAGGATCAAATTGACGTGTACTTCTCCACCTTCGCCAAGTCCATGGCTTCTATCGGCGCTTTCATTGCCGGTCCCAAAGCGATCATAGACTATATCCGCTATAACATCCGCAGTCAGATCTTTGCTAAAAGCTTGCCCATGCCATTGGTAGTTGGTAACCTGAAGCGCCTGGAACTGTTGCAAACCCGTCCTGAATTAAAACAAAAGTTGTGGGATGTGGCTAGCAAACTGCAAAAAGGATTGAAAGAAAGAGGTTTTGATATTGGTAAAACCGATTCAGTAGTTACGCCCGTTTATATGAAAGGTGGTGTTGAAGAAGCTACCGCCATGGTTATGGACCTTCGTGAGAACTATGGTATTTTCTGTTCAATTGTAGTTTACCCGGTAATTCCGAAAGGACACATCATTTACCGGCTTATTCCTACGGCGGTTCATACCGATGAGGATATTCAAAAAACACTCACAGCCTTCTCTGAAACCAAACAAAAGCTGGATGCCGGCGCCTATAAAGTATCGGCTATCCCTGATATGGCAGAAGCATAAAGCCAATAAACATATTGATTCTCAATATAAATTTTGATCCCGAAGCGTTGCTTCGGGATTTTTTTATGTTAATTACCCTAAAGCCAGGAAAAATAAATAAGAAATTATACGGATAAGCGTTATTACCTACTATAGATCAATAGTCCTATAGTAAATTGACGTAGTAAAATTGCCAGATATGTAATGAACTTTATTCCGGTACCCAAACATCAATATCTATGAAAGCGGTCTGTGTGTTGGCCTTGCTGCTGATGCTTTTGACAGCTAAAACAGCAACCGCACAAAGTAATAGACTACCAGACAGTGTGAATGTGCTGATCCGTTTACACCCGCGGGATGTAAAAAACCCGCTGGTTGATAGTGTATTGGTGATATTCGACCGCTTTGATCGTACCGGCGCCGGCATTATAAAACGCATTTACCATCCCACCAATAATCAATTCACCATCTCCAATGTCCCGGAAGGGAAATATTACATCAGCATCTATTGTTTGGGCTTTTACCGCGATACTTTCAACGATCTGATGTTCGTTAGCAAAAGGCATAGTAATAACCTGCGCTATAAATTAAAGCGGAGTGATGAGTACACCCCCGGTACTTATTTGCCCGATATGGAAGTTGATTTTACCAATCTTGCTATTACAAATATTAAGTCATTCAGATAGGCGTATCAGCGTAACCCAGGTACGGCATTTATTCGATCATACAGCGGTAGAAATGCGGTAGGGGTTGCACTGGAGTTGCACCAGGGTTGCACTGACACCCTCTATTCAGTGCAACCCCCAGTGGTAATTCAGTGCAGGAGATGTCCCCGTCAATACTATGTTGCATATATACCCTATGTATCAGTATAGGAGATTTACCACTGACCCGTAAAAAAATAGCCTCCCGGAGGGGAGGCTGCACTAATCAAATACCATTAACCATTAAACCTTATCCTATGAAAATTCAAATATAGTATGAATAGCTCAAAGCATAGATCTTATCGGTATGGAAATTTTAAACGACGACTATATAATTGATTTAAATCAATGGTAAAATAAACCTATTTATTTACCGATTTTGGTGTGTTTTTGTACTCTGCAACCTTTTATGCCAACATATAATTATTTCATATATTTTATTCGTAATTACTCAGCTCACGCCCATCAACACTGCTTAACACAATGCGTTGAGTATATACTTTTTAAATATGAAGAAGGTAATCTTGATGTTGGTCAAGTATAACCGATTACAAACGGATAAGTTATTAGAGATGTTTTATTATATTGGAGATTGGGATAACTTTGGGTAGTTATTTAAGCCATTAACGTTACACCTTAACTTCTACCAAATGACCACAGAAATTACTATAAATATAAAGGCAAACTCCAGGCTTGGCCAATTTATCATAAAACGTATGGCCGAAAAAAAAGCTTTCCGGGAAGCTACCGCAGGTCTCACTTTCGATGAGTATGTTGAATATTGCAAAAAGAACAACATCAGGTTCGATGCTGTCATAGATCCTTCTTTATTATAGCCGCCTCCAATGTATAAGATTGCATTTGATCCTTATTTAGGATCCTACCATTTTCATACTGAAAATGGCCTGACCTACGCTTGCCATTTTCAGGATTGGACAAGGGAATTATCTCCTGTTCTGGGTATTTATGACATTCAGGTTTGTGAATTTGATTTCACCTGCCAAAATCCGGATACCCAAAATTGTGAATTCAATAAGTATAATAAACATATTTCAGCCACTATATCCCAATTAATTTTAAATTCCTTTGCATCCGAACTGCGGGTCATAACTTATGTATGCGATACCAGCGATGGCAGACATAAAATAAGACATAAACTTTTTAAGCACTGGTTTAAAAACCTGGCTGAGCAAGAGAACTATATCAGGATACCTATTGAAATCGATCTGAAAGATGAAATGTCAGGCTTTTCGGCCAGTGCGCATGGCGGTGTTATAACAAGAAAAGACTTTCCTCATATGGAAGTCTTACAAAAAGAGTTCATTGATGAAATCCCTAATATTTTTGCACAAAAAATTGGCATCCTACAATCCAGCTAACCCTACCAATGGGATTTAAAATTCTTCTGATACTCATCAAACGACACTTTCCCATATTTGCCTTCGCCGAAATATTTGGCGATCAGTTCAAACTCATTTGGCGCCAGATAACCAGGTATGGCTTGTGGTTCCCCATCTACCGGAATGATTACGGTTGTAGGATATGATAAATTGCCATTAGTAAGATAGATAGCAAAATCGTGGGTCTTATTTCTTGTATTGAAATCATAGGTCCTGCCATTCCAGGTAATGCTCTTATGCCCTTCGGCATCGAACTTAACCGGATAAAACTTCTGCTGCACATAAGCCGTTACATCTTTGTTGTTATACGTTTTTTTATCCATCACCTTACACCAGCCGCACCAGTCGGTATATAGATCAATCAGCACCGGGCGCTTTTCCTTTTGCAGGCCGGCTGCAGCCTCATCCAGGCTCATCCATTTTAGTTTCTCTGCGCTACTTTTACCCCAGTTCTTATTCTCTCCTTTAAGGGCCGGCTTTTCAGCACATGAAAAAACAACTAACCAACAAAACAAAACCGACAATTTCAATGTTTGCATGCGTATTTTTGTTTAACACCTAAATTTAAGTCATTCCATGCACAAAATAGTGTTGGCCATTACGGGCGCCAGTGGCAGTATTTACGCCCGCTTACTGATTGAAAAACTGTTGACCATTAAACAACAATGGCAGGATGTTGCTGTAGTAATGACCGACAACGCCAAACAGGTGTGGGAAACCGAACTGGGCAACAACGACTACACCCAATACCCCATTCAATTTTATTCTAAAAATGACTTCAACGCACCTTTTGCCTCCGGTTCGGGCCGGTATAATACCATGATCATCGCGCCCTGCTCTATGGGCACCCTGGGCCGTATTGCGGGCGGTATTTCAAGCGATCTTATTTCCCGCGCTGCCGATGTAGTGTTGAAAGAACGCCGCAAGCTTATTTGCCTGGTACGCGATACGCCTTATAACCTCATTCACATTCGCAATATGGAAACCGTTACCCTGGCCGGTGGTATTATTTGTCCTGCAACCCCCTCGTTTTACAGCCGCCCCACTACCATTGAGGAAGTGGTGGCTACTGTTACCGATCGTGTTCTTGACCTGGCAGGACTGGATATAAGCACCTATCGTTGGGGAAATGAACCCAAATAATATTGAATGATGAAGTCACAAATTGATTGTAGACTCCAACTTTGAACATTCGATATTCGACATTAAAAAAGGGACTGTTAAAAACAATCCCTTTTTAATATCTTGTTGTAAGTTTCTTTTTATCGCAGATCAACCACTTCAACCCCAGGATATTTTGCTTTATCAAACACAAACAGGTTATCGGGAAGGTTAGCGCTTCCGTTCATGGTATTTACGGTATACACCATTACGTTACCCGCTTTATCCAGGATACGAGTACTGTTGATAGTCTGACTTTTTTTATCTACCAGCACATATACTTTGTGGAAGGGTTTGTTTTTATCTGTGGGGGTCATTTCAATTTCCTGTAATGTTTTTTTATTCACCACTTTATCGCCATTCAGCTTGTACAGGAAATCTTTGTCATAAAAGCTGGTAAATAACTTCTGCATGCTGATGGTGCTGGCAGAAGGATCGGGTTTGGTGATGGTTACTTCGTTGGCCGATTTATCGTACGTCCAGATGTTGGTGCCATCACAGAATATTTCCTGGCCAGTACCGGCAATGCTAACCCGGTAGCGGCTTCCTTTCAGGGATACGGTGCCCTTCTTGGTTCCCAGTAAACCGCCTTTGGCATCTTCCTGACGCAGGGTAAACGCTGCCTGAACGGCTTTAAAAGTTTTAAACTTTGCGCTTACTCCATCCAGCACTTTTTTGGCGGCGGGGTCGTTTTGTTGGCTAAAACCTATAGTGGCTATAAAAAAAGTAGAAATTAATACAATTAGGCTTTTCATTATATGAATACTTTGTGTAAAGGCCGCAAAGATAATTGGTTAAACCTATTGCGGCAATAATAAGACGTGAATTGTTGCCCTGGGTTGTAAAATACGGCCACCTTAACAAAATTCTAACCTATGTCGTTCAGCAGCATTTCCAGGTCGGCTTCCGTTTTAACCAGCACGTCGCGGGCCTTACTTCCCTGACTGGGGCCAACAATCCCGGCTGCTTCCAGCTGGTCCATCAGGCGGCCGGCCCGGTTATAACCCAGTTTCATCCGCCGTTGCAATAAGGAGGTTGAACCCATTTGGCTGGTTACGATCATCCGGGCAGCACTTTCAAACAAAGTATCCCGGTCTTCCAGGCTGAGTTCCTTCCCTTCAAATTGCTTTTCATCCACATATTCCGGCAAAAAGAATGCCTGGGGGTACCCTTCCTGGGTGCCGATGAAATCACAAATACTGTCTACTTCGGGCGTATCAACAAAGGCGCACTGCAAACGGGTTATTTCCCCATTATAGCTAATAAGCATGTCCCCTTTACCGATCAGTTGTTCGGCCCCACCCGCATCCAGAATGGTACGGGAGTCGATCTTGGAGGATACTTTAAAGGCAATCCGCACCGGGAAGTTGGCCTTAATGGTACCGGTAATGATGTTTACCGACGGGCGCTGGGTGGCAATGATCAAATGGATACCTACCGCACGGGCCAGCTGCGCCAACCGGGCAATGGGCATTTCCACTTCTTTACCAGCCGTCATAATAAGGTCCGCAAACTCATCCACCACCAATACAATAAATGGCAGGAACTGGTGACCCTTTTGCGGGTTCAGCTTCCGCTTTATAAACTTCTCGTTGTATTCACGAATGTTACGGGCGCCGGCTTCCTTCAACAGGTCGTACCGGTTATCCATTTCAATACACAGGGCATTGAGCGTATGAATTACCTTTTTGGTATCGGTGATGATGGCTTCATCTTCACCCGGTAATTTGGCCAGAAAATGCGTTTCAATATGGCGGTACAGGCTCAATTCCACTTTCTTGGGGTCAACCAGTACCAGTTTTATTTGCGATGGATGTTTTTTATACAGCAACGACACCAGGATGGCGTTCAACCCAACCGATTTACCCTGGCCGGTAGCACCCGCCATCAACAAGTGCGGCATGGTGGTAAGGTCAACGATAAAATTCTCGTTATCGATCTTCTTCCCAATAGCTATTGGTAAACTGAAATTATTGTTCTGGAATTTTTCCGACGACAGCATACTGCGCATACTCACTACCGTCTTCTTTACATTGGGCACTTCAATACCCACGGTACCTTTACCGGGTATGGGCGCAATAATACGAATACCAAGCGCGGCCAAACTAAGCGCAATATCATCTTCCAGGTTCTTAATGCGCGAAATACGCACCCCTGCTGCCGGCACAATTTCATACAGCGTTACAGTGGGCCCTACAGTGGCGCTGATCTTCTGTATTTCGATGTCGTAGTTCTTCAGCGTATTGATGATCTGGTTCTTGTTGGTCTCCAGTTCCTGTGGGTCCTGAATAATGCGTTCGCTGCCATGCAGCTCCAGCAATTCAAGACTGGGGAATTTATAATCGCGCAGTTCGAGCGACGGATCGTACGGTTCCTGAGAGATCACTTTTTCAACCTTTGGTTCTTCAACCGGCACTTCAGGCTGATCTACCTCGGGGTACGTTTTTATTTCCAACTCCAATGGGCCCAGTTCCGGCTTTTTGTTACGGCCTTTTTGACCAATAACCGGTGGCGCTTCCACCACTCCCGGTTCCTCAACATCGTCTTCTATGTCCTCCAGATCTTCTACTTCTTCATCTTCCCCATCTCTTTCTACCAGTTGCAGATCCATTGGCTCTTCTTCGGGTTCTGTTTTAGGCGCTTTTTTAATAACTCCCAGCCCGTTGTTCAGTTTATTGCCAACCGGTTTTACTACCGGCGTTTCTGTTTCTTCTTTTGTAGCTAATACCGGCACCACCTCGTTGGCAGGTTCTGTTGTTTTGGGTTTGGATAATGTTGGTGCTTTGAAAACGGGGTTGAACCGCCAGATCACGTATGCCAGTCCGCCCAGCAATAATAAAGCGGCCGTACCAACGTTGCCAATCATCCGCACCAGCCAGTCGCTGCCCATATTACCCACGGCCCCGCCCCAGGCGAATGCACCGCCACGGAATATGAATGCCAATACCACACTAAAAAACAACAGGCTTACTATTACGTAGCGCACATTGCGCCAGAGGTTAAATACTTTCGCACCCAGCAATGCATTTACACCTATTACAAAAAACAGGCTGCAGAACATGAAGCTGGCAGCGCCAAATCCTTTATAGAAAAACAAGTGTGAAATATACGCGCCAAGGTTGCCGAGCAAATTCGTTGTTTTTACGTCTTCACCAGGCAATAATATGGCAGCGCCCCTGAATACCTTATCCTGGTCTTCCTTCCAGGTAAACAGGTATGATGCAAAGGCGATAAATAAGAAAAGGCTGATCAGTATGGAGAAAGCACCAGCAATTTTATGGGTACGCTCATCTTTTACTAATTGCTTAACCGTAACCTGAGCTTCTTTTTCAGGCTTGAATTTATCCGTATTTGCTGGCTTTTTCTTTTCTGCTTTGTCTGCTTTTAAGCGGTTGGCCATGGGCACAAAGATAAGTAGTTTAAGGTTCAGGGCACAAGAAAGAAGGCACAAGGAAATGTCAATTTTGGCCTCGCGGAATTCGAGCCTCGTTTAATCGTGAAACGGCAAACGTGAAACGTGAAAGGGTTCCCTTTATCAACGCTATCAACCCTGTCAACACTATCAACTTGTTAACTCGTTAACTTGTTAACTCGTCAACTCGTCAACTTTTTTCGTACTTTCACCTTAGAAACTAACCTCCCGGCGCATAACCGGGGCACTTTATGAGCACTAACAGCCATCCTCGATTTGTATCTGCTAACACTACTCGCCGCAATCCCTTTCATAAGGCCTTCAAACATACATTTTTTTATATCCTGCTTTTTTGTTTTGCAAACAATAGTTATTCACAGTTGCCCGATTCCATGGTGATTGAAGCTTCTGATATCCGCTTTCAGAAAGCAATAGGCAAACAAACCCTGTTCACTTCAGCGCCTAAACACTGGGTAACAGATGCAGATATATACAAATTGCCCTATAAACAAACCCCGGGTCATTACTTACCGCATGACCTGCCGGGCTGGCTGGTTGAACAGGATTGTTTTTTACAATTTGCTTTAAAGAACAGCGCCGATACCGCCATTTCCGTCTGTTTTATCCCGGGTTCCTACTGCCGCCTTATCACACTTTTTAAAGCGCAGATCGAT
The DNA here is from genome assembly GCF_045805085.1 of Niastella sp. Lineage (NCBI taxonomy): Bacteria > Pseudomonadati > Bacteroidota > Chitinophagia > Chitinophagales > Chitinophagaceae > Niastella > Niastella sp. The sequence continues at coordinate 13,895 of NZ_JBJMLX010000420.1, read as the reverse complement.
GATATTCCGGGCACGTTGACCCGGTTGCCCGACACCCTTATTAACGACAGCCGCAATGCGGGCGTAAAACGCATCCATTTGCAACCGCATGAAGAAGCCGTGTTTTTCTGCCGGTTCAACTTTGTGCGTACCAATGTAAACTCCCTCATTCCCCGCCTTATCATGGACGATTACCTCAAGCAGTGGACCACATTACTACGTGAACGCGATGGCATGTTGTATGTGTTTACCTATACTGTATCGGGCGTATTGCTGTTCATGATCTTTTATTCACTGGCGGTGTATATTCAAAGCAGGAACAAGGAATTTATCTTTTATGCCTGGTACACCTTTCTTACCTGCTCTTTGTTGTTCCTGAAATCGTATCTCGATACCAGCGCGAACTGGTTCAATTATTTCTATGAAGAGTATCTTGATTTTATGATCATGACGGCCAGTGTGGTCGTTTACCAGATCTTCATGCGCAAGTTCATCAACAGCAAAGAGGTGTACCCGTTACTTGATAAAATACTTCGTTATTTCAATATCCTGCTCATTTGCGCCAGTATTGTTTTTTCCTTTGTTTACTTTTTTACCGACTGGTATATTATGCTGAACATTATGGAGAACGCTATCAAACAGCTGTTCTTTGTAACCGGCGTGGTGTTCATTGCATACAGCATTAAAAAGAAGAACCCGTTGCTGAACTACCTGGCGGCCGGTAATTTTTCGCTGATCGCATTGTCGGTTATTTCTTATATTATCATCCTTACCGGCTGGAAACTGGTCAAGAACGATCCCACTTCTATTTTTAACCGGGCGCTGTTCTATTACGAATTTGGACTGGTATTGGAACTGGGGTTCTTTTTGTCGGGTTTGGCGTTCAAGAACCGGCGCGATATTATTGAGCGGGTAAAAGAACGCGAGCGCCTGAAGCTGGAAAATGAACGTAAAGAATTTGATAAACAAATGGCGGTAATGGCGGCCAAACAGGAAGAGCGGAACCGCATTTCGGCCGATATGCACGACGAACTGGGTTCGGGCGTTACAGCCATCAGGCTGATGAGCGAGATCATGAAGAGCCGGTTGAAAGGCGATGTGGTGCCCGAGCTGGAAAAAATCTCCAACTCAGCCAATGAACTGCTGGGTAAGATGAACACCATCATCTGGACCATGAAAAGCAGTAACGACACGCTGGAAAGTCTCATCGCCTACATCAGGGCGCACGCCATTGAATATTTCGACAGCACCCCTATTGAATGTAAAGTGCAACTGCCTGCCCTGATACCGCAGGCTGAAGTAAGCGGCGAAAAAAGAAGGAATATCTTCCTGAGTATAAAAGAGGCGCTGAACAATGCCATGAAACACTCTCAAGCCTCGCAGATACAGATCATTATTTCCACCAACGACAAATTGCTGATGATAAAGATCTGTGATAATGGCGTGGGCATCGACGCCGATAAACTGCGCCGTTTCGGCAATGGTCTCAGCAACATGCGCCGTCGCATGGAAAGCATTGACGGTTCTTTCAAAATTGAAAGTAAAATCGAATCTGAGAAGAACTGCGTACTGACCTTTGAAGCGCCAATCTAGTTGCCGGTTTGCCCTTACCCCTTTCCTTTCCAAACTCCCAGGAACAGGAAAATCCATCCTACGATGAAGAATACTCCACCAATTGGTGTAATGGCGCCTATACCACGCAGCCCAACCGTGTTGGTAGCCTGTAGTGCGGTTAGTATGTATAAAGAACCAGAGAATAGTATAATACCAATGATGAAGCACACGCCTGCATATTGCAGATTCCTGCCGGGGAAGCTTCCAAATAAAATAGCTGCAGCTAATAATGCAAATACATGGTAGAATTGGTAACGCACCCCGGTTTCAAAGGTAGTAACGGTTTCGGGGCCCACAATCTTCTTTAATCCGTGTGCGCCAAATGCGCCGAGGGCAACGGCCAGTGCGCCTAAAATGGCGGCCGTTTGCAAAAATCCTTTATGCATGTAATACGGTTTGAATAAAGTCGTTCATGGATATGGCATCTTCCTTAGTGATAATTACATCAGCCTGTTCATAATACATGCGGCGTTCGTTCAGTTTACGAATGATGAAATGTTTCAGGTCTTCGTCCTCAATATCTTTCAGTAATGGCCGTTGTACGCGCTCTTTCAATAGCCGGTGCAGCAATACATCAACCTGTGTATTAAGCCATACCACCGTGCCATACTTTTTCATGAATTCGATGTTGTTAAAGAAACAGGGGGTGCCGCCGCCACAGGACAATACCATGTTTGTATTTTCATCTACTATCTTTTCCAGCACTTGTTTTTCCCTGTTGCGAAAGTATTCTTCGCCCGATTCGCCAAATATCTCCGGGATGCTTCGCTTTTCTTCGGCAACGATCACTTCGTCCAGATCATAGAACGGTAAACTTAACTTTTGCGCCACTTGTTTTCCCCAATGTGTTTTTCCGGAACCCATGAAACCGATTAAGAATATCCTCATTACGTCGCAAGTTATTTAAAAGCGTTGAAACCAGTTACATCCATACCAGTGATCAGCAAATGTATGTCATGAGTCCCTTCGTAGGTAATAACACTTTCAATATTCATCATATGGCGCATTACGGCGTATTCGCCGGTAATGCCGCTGCCACCCAGTATCTGCCGGGCCTCACGGGCAATAGCGGCTGCAATTTCGCATCCATTGCGTTTGGCCATGCTTACCTGCTGCGGGGTGGCCTTTTCTTCATTCATCAGGATGCCCAGCCGCCAGTTGAGTAACTGGGCCTTGGTGATCTCGGTGATCATTTCGGCCAGTTTTTTTTGTTGCAGCTGAAATGCCCCGATGGGTTTATCGAACTGCTGGCGCTCTTTGGAATAGCGCAGGGCTGTATCATAACAATCCATAGCGGCCCCTACCGACCCCCAGGCTATTCCATAGCGGGCCTTGGTTAAACAACTCAATGGACCTTTTAATCCTTTTACATTGGGAAGAATATTTTCCTTGGGCACTTTTACATTGTCAAATACCAGTTCGCCGGTTGCAGAAGCCCGCAAGCTCCATTTATTATGGGTAAGGGGCGCTGTAAAGCCTTTCATGCCTCTTTCCACGATCAGGCCGCGTACTTCGCCTTGTTCGTCCTTGGCCCATACAATGGCCACTTTTGCATAGGGGGCATTGCTGATCCACATTTTGGCGCCGTTTAGTATTACATGGTCGCCTGCATCGGTAAAATGGGTGGTCATACCACCCGGGTCGCTGCCATGGTCGGGCTCCGTTAACCCAAAACAACCCAGCCACTCGCCGTTGGCCAGCTTGGGCAGGTATTTGCGCCGCTGGTCTTCACTGCCGTATTCAAAAATAGGGAACATTACCAGGGATCCCTGTACGGAGGCGGTTGACCGCACACCACTATCGCCCCGCTCCAGTTCCTGCATCATTAACCCGTAGCTGATATAATCCAGCCCGCCACCGCCGTATTCAACCGGGATGGTAGGGCCAAAGCAGCCGAGCTCGCCCATTTGCTGAACGATCTGTTCGGGGAACTCCGACTTTTGGGCATACTCTTCAATAATGGGGGATATTTCTCTTTTCACGTAATTGCGAACAGACTCTCTGACAAGTTTCTGTTCGTCGGTCAATAGCTCATCCAATAAGAAGTAATCCGGGCTGGTGAACAAATCGGTTCTGGTACCCATGACTGACTGATTTTCGATATTACGCTAAAAGTAAGAAAAACTAAATTAGTAACCGAAACCATCTAACCACCTCCCCCACCCATCAAGCCATTTAACCATTTAGCCTAACATTAGCCATAAAAACAACGTTCGTGCAACATGCGGGTAAAACCCATGTCTCTTATGTAAACAAATAACCTAAACAGATCATTTTGGAGCTGACTGCAAACATTATCCGGGATGAACTGGTGGAACGATGTAAACAGGGCGACACCCAAAGTTTTCAAACATTGTACCGCCAATATTCCAAAGCTATGTTTAACACCAGTTTACGCATCGTAAACAACACAGCCGACGCTGAGGATGTGCTGCAGGAGTCGTTCCTGGACGCATTTCGCTCCCTGCATGACTTTCATTACCGCAGCACCTTTGGGGCCTGGCTAAAAAAGATCGTTATCAATAAATCGATCAACATCCTGCGCAAGCGGCGGAATGACCTGGTTGATATGGAAAGCACCGAACTGCAGATTGTACCGGAGGAGGAAGGCATTAATGAGGAAGCAATGCAGTACCGGGTAGAAGAAGTAAAGAAAATGATCACCCGGCTGCCCGATGGCTACCGAACGGTGTTAAGCCTGTACCTGCTGGAAGGGTATGACCATGAAGAAATTTCACAGATATTGAATATTTCCCATAATACGGTACGCACCCAGTACGTACGCGCCAAACAAAAACTGCTGACTTTAATTAAACAAGGAGTGTGAAATATGAGTAAAGGTTTAGAGCAATTTATTCGTGATAACCGCGACCAGTTTGATTCGGAGGAACCCGGCGATCAGCTATGGAAAAAACTGGAAAAGGAACTTACCGAGCAACAACCAAACAACCAACAACAAAAAAGCAAGGGACAGAAAATAATTGTACTTACCATTCTTCGCTGGAGCGCGGCAGCCGCCATACTGATACTGGCCGGCATAGGTATTTTCTCCCTGTTAAATAACCGTTCATCCGATGGAGGTATTGTGCAGCATCAACCAGCACCCATCGATACCCCGACTACAAATGATCAACTGTTGAAAGAGATAAACCCTGGCTATGCGCGGGAGGTATCTCAGTTCACCCAGCTCATTGAGATGAAACAAAATGAGTTGAAAGAAATTGAAAAAGAAGATCCCAACCTGTATAAAAAGTTTGTCACTGGTATTGATAAACTCGACAGCTCGTACAACGCGTTGAAAAAAGAGCTGCCGGAAAATCCTAACCGTGAACAATTACTCGAGGCTATGATTGAGAACTTAAGGCTGCAGACTGAAATACTCAATCAACAATTAAGCATCATCAATCAAATCAAAGCATCAAAAAGCAACAATCATGAAAGTAATTTTAAGAAGACATAGATTCCCCTTATTTATCGCGCTGCTACTACTGACGACACAGGTATTTGCCGAGGGCCCTTTAGTTGAAAAAAAGAAAACCTACACCAAATCCTATAGCGTTAGCAACAGTGATAAAATTTCTTTGACCAACCAGTTTGGTGAAATGAAAATAAACACCTGGGACAAGAATGAAGTAAGTGTTACGGTAACTATTACCGCCGAGGCCCAAACCGATGAAAAAGCCCAGTCCATTCTCGATAACATCAGCATAGAAGATGGCAAAAGCGGCGATGGCATATTCTTCAAAACAAAGTTGGACAAAAACAAAGACAATAAAGATCAACAGTGGAGCAAGGGTGAAAAGCAAGGCTTTCATATTGACTATGTAGTATATGCTCCTGCCCGCAATCCTTTACAGGCTAAGAATGAATTTGGTCCCATGACCATTGGAGACTACGCTGGCGAGGTAACACTTGAAAGCAAATTCGGCAGCCTTACTACCGGCAAGCTGAACAATGTAAAAAAAGTGGTGATTGAATTTGGCAAGGGAACTATCGGCAGCATCAGCAACGGCAGCCTGGTGATTAAATTCTCAAAGGCCGCTATCGATAACCTCGACGGTTCTGTAAATGCTGTTTTTGAATATTGTGATATCGCCAAATTGCGGGTTGATAACAGCACCAAGGCGCTTACCATTAAGAACAGTTTTTCGAACCTGTACCTTGACCTGAACACCAATATCTCAGCCAATTTTGACATCAGCACCAATTTTGGCGACCTGCATAACAAAACCAATTTCGAGATAAAGGAAGAGGGCGACAATGACGATAGCCATGGCCCCCGGTTTAACAAACGCTACCAGGGCAAGGCCGGCAGTGGCAATACCGAAATGAAGATAAAATCAGAATACGGTCAAATAACGCTGGGCCATAACCTAAATATAGATATGAATAAGGAGAAGAATAAAGAGAAGGATAAGGATAAAAAAGGGACTGTTCGAATTTAAGTGTAGCTATGAGTTAACCAGTAGACGAGTTAACAAGTTGATGGAGTTGACAGGGGTCACCTTTCACGAAATTCAATTAGCAGTCAGCAGAGTCTTCGACTCTCTACAACGGGTTTCCCCCTGACAGAATAGTTGGGGGTCCCGTTTTAAAATAAGGAAAGGGCCGTATCAAAGTATGATACAGCCCCTTTTTATTCTCGTTTACTTTTGATACATCCGCTTCCCAATCATCCCATACATCCCAACTTTCCCGGTTCAGACAATTTAGAATACCCAATACCAGGTTATCCAGGTGGAAGGATCATCAACACTTACCTGATCATAGGTAATCTCGCTGCTTTGTACAAAATAGTAGTTACCGGTACCACTAAACATTTGTTGACGCGTTTGCTGCGCCGGTCCGGATGCGGGCCAGGGTATTTTACTATTTACCGAATCTTCGGTGACCCTTGTGAGTCCGGTAGTTTTGGTTATAGTTTGTTTAACCCATGAACCATTTATTCCAACCAATCCGAGAGGTGTATGCAGCGTATCGAGATAAACGTTTACAAATGCATCGCCGCCAGCCTGGTTAGGTTGGTACAGTAAGAAATAAAATTCAGCCGAATCGTTCTTGAGAGATCTGATATTAAAGGCATCGTCAACGCCGTTCTTATGAAACCCATTTAACGAGATCCAGTAATTACCACCGGCTATAGCCTGGTTACGCCACCGGGTTATTGCATTCTTTACGTCGGGGTTAAGCGGTGGAGCGGTTGTTGTGGGCACGGCCCCTTTAATAGTAGCAGCAGTACCATTAACCGTTACATTCATTACCTGGCTGGTAAGCGCACCGTCGGTAAAACCGGTAATACTGAAACCGGGTATGGTAATCGAACCATTGGTAATGGGATCAAGAAAATATACCCCATTGGCCCAGAAATAATATTTACTGGTAGCTGAAGTAGCCTGGGAGCCAGTACCCCAGGATACCGTTACTTTTTTAGTAGTTGTATCAAACTGTAATTCGTAATCGGCGCCGCGGTAGTTTAATCTTTTCCAGTAAGACAGGAACTTCCAGTAGTTTCTAAAATTCAGCACGCCATTGGCCACCTGTTTGGCTGACCAGATGGTTTTGTCGGCTTGGGTGGCTTTTTTGAAAGTGAGTTTGCTGCCATTAAAACGACCTGTTAAGCTAATGCTGTCGGTAGAAACAGAATCGATGGCAAATTCAAAATCCGATTTCAATCCCACACCAACTGAGCCGCCATTTACTGAAGCATCGGGATCGCTCAGAATATGGATGTAAGAATAAGAATCGAATAAAAGACTGGGCTGTTGCAATGCTTTTAACCGGTAACTGCTTTCCATTGAACTGCTGGAAGTGGCGCTGTCGAAATCACTGTACATCACTACCCGGTTGCTATCGTTGAAGCTGAAATAAAACCGGTACAGGGTGCCGTCTGCGGTAAAAAGATTACCATTCCAGCCGTATGGTGAGCTGGTGATGGCAGTTTGGTAAGCTTTCAGCGTTTCATTGAGGCGATCATCTGGCGATTTATCAAACACATGGTCATCGTCACGCTTACAGGAAGCCACCAGGGTTATAGCGAGTAAGTAATATAATATGTTCTTGTTCATACCTGTTTTTTGTTAGGTGAGTGCCTACTTTATCAATAGGTCGATGGAATTGCGGGTTCGGGTTTGCAAACTGCTAAAGCTGATGCCCCACACATCTTTAAAATAAGCAACCACTATCGCTTCTTTCTGGCGCAACTTACTTACACCTGTAGGGCTTTTAATGCTGCTTATAATGCTTTCATAACCGCCCTTGCCTTCCGTAAGCATCATAGAGATCATTTCCACAAAATCCTCATCGGGACCCGACTGGGCATACATGGTGATGAACCCTTTTTCATGAGCTGATGAATCGGTTGTGTTGTTCCAGTCTGAAATATAATCTCCTACTGAAATGCGTTTCCATTCTTCAGGATATAAAACGGTTTGGTGCAGGATGTGACCAAATTCGTGTTCTATGGTGTGGAACATTTGTTTAATATTGAAAGAATCGCTGGGCACATATCCCGTCATTCCCTTTATTCTGAAATCATTCAGCACATACAACATTATCTGACGGCCGCCTTCTGCCGTTCCCAGGGTAATGGTGCCATCCATATTCCAACTGGCGCTGCCCACCAGTACAAAATACTTGGGAATGTATTTCATCATGAAAGATTTTCCCGCTTCTTTCACATAGTTATCGATCCACACTTTTTTTATGGAACTCAGCACAGGGATGATTTTTTCTTCCTTGGGCGGGGTCAGTGTTTTATCAAATTCCAGTACGCCCTGGTCCCACTTGTATTTAGCGGTAACGTTATAAGGAACGGTAAGGCTATCCCTGATCCAGGTATCGATGGGGCCACCCGCCCAGGTATCGCCACCCAAACCGGGTATCTGGCTCACATCGCCCAGGTCGTCTCCCTTTTTACACGACGCAAAAATTGCCAGCGCCAGCACAACAAGGTATATTTTATGGTTGAACATATAGTAGGTTCTGTTTTGTTTATGGTTATATTATCTCGGGTTCAGCGGCATGCCAGATAGCTTTACTGTCTCAGGCAACTGGAACACCCGCATTTTGGAATCTGATGCCAGCGTAAGCGTTTGGCTTTGGTCGAAAGTGGTGTGCGTAACGGGTATGTTATAACGCAGCAGATCGAACCAGCGCATACCTTCCTGTACATATTCAGCCCGTTTAAAATCAATTACACAATTCAGCGCTCTATCGAGGTTGTTTGTGATAGAAGGATAACGTTTTGCCAGTTTGGTCGTTGTGATGGCATTTTTTGCCTCATCGTAATCCCTGATGCGGGTGCTTGCATAGTAATTTAAATCCTGCAGGCAGCTATTGAGATCGTTCGTAAACAGGTAGGCTTCCGCCCGGTTAAACAGCACTTCTTCTGCAGTAAATAAGGGCACCATTACATAGGGAGTTCCAATATTCGCATTTACCGAATTACGTACGAAATATTCATTGATCTTGGGTAACAGGTAATTGTTGGTTCCTGCCGTATAAATGTGTTTATCGAATTCCCAGGCACCAAAGGTAGTATCACCAAAGATCTCATCGCGCTTGGCCGCGTTAAAAGCATAACGAACAGTGAAATAATTACGTGCCCAGTTTGAAATGGTCTCCACCAGCAACAGGTTAGCCGGTTCTGTTGCCTTTGCATAAATGGCAAACAGGTCCTGCGGGGTCATGGTCCTGTAGGTAGTATTCCAGGGCCGCAACAGGGAGGTAGGATTACCTGATGAAAATACCGCATTGGCATAGGTGATCACTTTAGCATAATCCTGTTTGAAAAGATAAAAACGGGCTGCAAACGCATTGGCGGCTGCTTTGTTAAAGTGATAGCTTTTTATGGTATACCTGGTATCATCGATAAGCGGTAAACCCTGCAACAGGTCCTGCTCGATCATCTGGTAATCATAAGCCACTGTTTTACGATCGTATTGCTGAAATACTACTTTCTCAGGAGTGGTCACATATGGAATACCAGGATCCGTACTGGAAGTACTGCCGCTTCTGGCACTGTATGGTTTTGAGAAGAATGTAACCAGCATAAAATGTGCATATGCCCTGCATACCAGCGCCTCGCCCTTCTGGGATTTGTACAGGTTTGAATCGGAGGCATTCCTGATCGTTTCCAGCGCCTGGTTGGCTGCTGCTATAGCAGTATAACAGCCATCCCAATAAAACTCGGGCGAATCCTGGTCCTTGTTGTCAACATCCCGAAAAAAGAAAGGATCTATATTGGTCCTGTCCTGTACGCCTGTTCCCTTATCGGCCACATTATCTGAAATGGATTCGCAAAAGGCCATATAATTAGCCTGGGGATAGGCAGTGCCCAGCAATTGCGACACCTGCTCCGGATTGGTCAGCGATGCCCGGTTGTCAGGATTTTTATCGAGAAACTTTTTACAGCCTGCGGTTGTAAAAAGCAGTACAACGGTTGTATATGATAATATTTTTCGCATGTAATTACCTTTTTTCGTTTCACACCTGATTATATGCCTACTCTCACCGAGAATGTAAACTGTTTTTGAATGGGTTGTGCAATACCACCGGTATTGAAGAACTCAGGATCCTGCCCTTTTAATTTTTTATCTGAGTAAATGAGCCAGGGGTTGTTCGATACGGCCTGTACATTCAGACTGCTTAACCCCATCTTCCTGGTTATTCGCTGAGGCACCTGCCAGCCAAGGGAAACATTCTTTAACCGGATCATATCGCCACTGGCTACCCGTGCAGTTGAATAGTTGTAGTCATTATACGGTGTAGCGCCATCCAGTTTCGATTGCTCAAAGGCACCCAGGATGGAAGGAACAGTGGTGTATTTTTCATCACCGGGCATCGACCAGCGGTCATAAAACTCTTTGGGCATGGCATCCAGGTCGGTATAACTGTTCTTGAATGCGGGGTACAACCTGATCTTGTTGCCTGCCTGGTAGGTGATGAATATATTCAGCGTAAAATCTTTGTAGCTGAAGCTGTTCAGCAAACCACCGGTAAGCCGGGGATCAACAGGGCCTTCATACACCAGGTAACTGGTGTTTTGGTCCTGCAGGTATACATTGTTACCCACCTTGCCTGTTTCATCAATAAACTGGGGCGTTCCGGTAAAATGTTCCAGCCCTTTAAAATTAAGCGAGAACAAACTGCGTACCGGGTATCCCTGTTTATTGCCACCTTCTGCCGCAACCAGGTCAAAGATGTTGGGCTCGTTTTTGGCATTGGTTATTTCGTTGGTATTGTAACCGGCAGTAAGGTTGGTGCGCCATTTAAAGGTTTTGTTATTTACCAGAACATAGCCTACCAGTAACTCAATACCCTGGGATGTCATATCAGCATAGTTGGCTGCTTTATAAGGTTCGCCACCAACACCCGATGTTTTAACCAGGCTTATCAGGTCGAAGCTGTTGCGATGGTATACGTCCACGCTGAAATTGAGCCGTTTGTTCAACAGGGTGGCATCAATGCCCGCGTTGGCAGTATACAATTTCTCCCAGGTAAGCTGTGAGTTTTCCAGGTTGGCCAGCTGTATCACTGATTCTCTTTCGGTTAAATACGTTCTGTTGGTAATGATGTTCTTTAAAACAATTTCCGAATTGGTAGCAGGTCCCATACTGGCTGTTAACCCGTAGCTGCCGCGCACGGTAAGGGCATCCACCCAGGTTAAGTTTTCCATGAATTTTTCCTGCTCAGCATTCCAGGATCCGGCTACACTCCAGGTTGGCAACCAGCGGGCGGTTTGTGATTTACCCAGTCTGTTCGATCCGTCATACCGTACTGTGCCGGTTAAATTATAGCGTGAGTTATAAGTATAGGTACCTGAGCCGTAAAACGCCACAAACCGGTCATAATCTTTCGACATTCCATAATACGGAAAATTCAGCTCGATGGTTTGTTTCAGAATGCGGTAGTCGACAAAAGGAACGCCCCCGTTATTGTACTGGTAGCCGTAACCCGTATTGTTAAAGTTCTGCCTGTCGGCATATTTCACCTGTTGACCAACCAGTAAGCTGAGGGAATTTTTATCGTTAATCTCTTTAGTATAGTTAAGGCTGTTGCGAAAATCGTAGTTGATCAACTCATCTTCTGTGCGGTTATAAAAACCACCATAGGGCAATACCACCACAGGTTCTGCATTGGGATCTTCAGGGTCTTTATAAAGGAATTTATTGTTTTGTTTGATGGTGGATGTACCGGCTGCCCGGTAAGCATTGGCCATATTTGAGTTTTCTGTGATCTGGTGCTCGCGGCTTGATTTAACATACCTTAAGGCCCCTACAAATTCATACCGCAGTTCAGGGGTGATCTTATAGTTCAAACTTCCCTGTAAACGCAGGTCAATCACCCGCAGGTTTATATAGTTGTTCTCCAGCTCGGTAAGAATGTTGAACGGAGCAAAATTGCGACGGAAATATTCCCGGTTGCCATTTTGGTCGAAGGCCGTTAAGGTGCGGCTGCTGTGAAGGGCATAGCTGAAGGGGTTGATGTCGAAGTCGCGGTCATAACTACCATCAACGGGGTTGCTTTGCCGGCTAAGGGCGCCGGGCGTTTTTTGTTCGCGAACAGAGCCTACCGTTGTAAAATCGGCCGACACTTTATCGCTGAATTTATAGTTGTTGCGGAAGTTGAGGGTATAGCGGCTTACTTTATCGGCCGGTGTCCAGCCATTATCGCCATAATAACTGGTTGAGAAGTATGACTGGGAACGGTCGGTACCGCCGGAAACACTTAAAGAATGTTCCTGAATGAAGTTGTTACGGAACAGGATATCGAACCAGTCGGTATTGGCCTGTGCGTAACGGGTTAAAAATGCTTTTTTCTCCGCCGTGCCGTTAACCAGCATAAACCCTGTGCCATTGGCATTGGGCGTGTTAATGAGGTCGTACATTTTGCCATATACCCCGTTATCTGCGCGGTCGAGGATGTTGGGATTCAGGCTGCCTTTCCGCTCCAGCTCGGCCAGTACCGACATTTGCTGGGCAGAATTCATGATATTGAAATTATTATAACTGGGTTTCAGGTAAGTACTGAAATTGCCGATATAGTTTACGTTGGGTTTTCCCTGACGGCCTTTTTTAGTAGTGATAACCACTACCCCGTTCATGGCGCGGGCGCCATACAGGGCAGCTGCAGAGGCGTCTTTTAATATGTCGAAGCTTTCGATGTCGTTCGCATTTAACCCCGCTACCGCAGAACCTAACAGGGTTGTAGGGTCGCCGCTCGAAAGCTGGTCGTTCGAGATGTTTACAATGTCTTCGAGCACCACGCCATCTACCACCCACAAAGGTTTATTATCACCATTGATGGAGGTGGCGCCACGCACCCGCACTTTGGGGGCCGCACCAAAGGTGCCCGATACGTTTTGAACCGATACCCCGGCTGCCCGTCCTTCAAGCATCTTGCTGATATCGGTTTGACCGGCCAGCTTGGCATCATCCATTTTCACGTTAGCTGCCGAACCGGAAAATTTCTTTTTTTCGATAGTCTGGAAACCGGTTACAATTACTTCAGAGAGTGCCTTACCACCTTCAGACAAATGCACTTCCAGATATTTTTCACCCCGGTAAACGATGGTTTGGGGAGTTTTGCCGGCATAGGAGAACCGGATGCTGTCGCCCCGGCGGGCGCCAATGGCAAATTCACCCTGGGAATTGGTAAATGATCCCCGGCCGCTTACCAGGTTTTGAACAGACACCTGGGGCAGCATGCTTCCTTCCTCGGTGCCGCTAACTTTACCTCTTAATACGGCAGTGTCCTGGAAGAACCGGGTTTTGTTTATATGATGGGGAATATCAAATGCGTGGGTAGTCACCGGCAAACAACCAGCTACCAGTACCACCAAGAATAGTCTTTTGCAGGTTGCCTGAAATGCCTTTGCCTCAAAAGCGTTTTGTTTAAAACGCATAGCAATTAGTTTTTGATTACTGAAGAATAATAGATTAATACGTCCGGGCCGCCCTGGCGGATGCCCCTATTTAACCAGTCAGGCCAGTGCATTGATTATGCACGGCCCTGACAGGTCAATATAGTAGTTCACTCTGATTTGAGATAATTCGCTTATTCTTTTATCCGGCTATCCGGAAAGAATGGTTTCTGAAGGGAACGACTTGTGTCTGATTCAGCTTTCTTAGTCAGGAATATTATAGTACTCTTTTACAGTCTTGTAATCGTTCAAATTTACCGCGCTACGTGCCGGAACAGATCCTTGAATAAGGATATAACGGTATTGATATTGTTTGGTACTGGCATTGGTACTGGCAGGTACATTCGAAAAAATGGAAATTTTTCCTACTGAAAAACTT
>NZ_JBJMLX010000419.1:0-19166 GCF_045805085.1 Niastella sp. | reverse complement strand
GATAAACAGGTTGTAAATATTATCGTACCGGCGGGTCATTTCCTGTTTGGCCAAACTATCGGGTGTAACGCCGTTGGGACTTGAAACGATCTTTTCGAAGTTAGTACCCGAATATTTTTGTTTCAGCTCATTTTGCACTGCGGTGGCTTTGGCCATATCTCCTGTTTTGGAGTAGCAATAAGCCAGCAGGAACAGGGCTTCTGGCCGGTTCTTGCTATTGGGGAAACGGGTTAGGAATGCTTCCAGGGTATCGATAGTAGACCGGTAATCTTCCAACCCCTCGAGATATATTTTACCCAATGAGAACTGGGCTTTTTCTACTGAGTCGTTCGACGCGGCGAGCTGGGTGGGGGTAAGCGGCACCGTTTTTAATAAATCTTCATACGTGATTGGGCCTGCCGCCACGGCTGCATTGGCGCCGCCTGCAGCAGCATCATCGCTGATCACTGTTGTGGGGGTAGCCTGTTTAATGGCGGCCATCCGTTGCCAGTTGTCAACATTCGGTCTGTTGCCCCATTGTGCTTTAAACTCCGTATAACCCTTGCCTTTCAGGGTAGGATTATAGAAATACCAGTCGCCTTTTTGGCTACTACTGTTAAACATGTCGCTGGGGCCATTATTATCATTGAACGATAATGGACCGCCGGAGACTTCGGAATCATCATCCCTTCCGCCCCGTTTTTTGCGCAACTGTTTAGCCAGTTTCTTCAAATAGGCAGTCAACTGATCTTCGGGCATGGCAGCCAGTTGTTGCAGGCTGTCTTCCCGGTGAATAGTATTTTGATAGCCAACGATCTTGCCCAGCGTTCCTTTCAGCTTAGCAAATGCTTTGGGATCAACAAGACCGGGACTTAAGTTGGTAATGCTATCGTAAAACCGTTTGGCGTCGGGATAGTTCTTTTCTTTAAAGCACAGATCGCCCAGCAGTAAAAACACTTTTGAGCGCATGGCCGGGTCATTACCGGGATAGCTGGTCGCTTTTAACAACAGCGCTCTGGCGCCGGGGATATTGTTCCGCTCCAGTTCCATTTCAGCCGCAGCGTAATATATAATATCGCGGTAAACCAGGTAACGGTCCTTCCGCGCCATTCTTTCCAGTTCTTTAATATTTTCCTGTAATATTTTATCGTCGCCTTTATGGTCGCGGATGGTGTTCAGGCGCGCATATATTTCCAGCACGGGGTTAAGGGTAGTACCAACCGTTTTTTCATACCATTTGGCGCCTTCTTCAGGCTTATTGGCTTTGTCGTACAGCTGACCGATCAGGTATTCCCAGCGGGCTTTTTCTTCGCGGCTTTCTGCATTGTCGAGCGCCTGCTCAAGGTAAATGGCGGCGCTGTCATATACCTGTTGTTTATAGAACCACCAGGCCTGCATTTCATGCAGATCGGTTTTTAACCGTTCCGGAAATGCGGGGTCATGTTTCAGGGTTTCAATTAAACTGGCTGCTTCCGGCGTTTCATCTTTTGCCAGGAAGGTGCGTATCTGCCAAATGAACGATTCATTACGGCTGGGTGGCCGGGCCCATGCTTTTTTAAGCAGGCTGGTACTTTCTTTGGTTGAAATGGAGAATATGTTGCCACCTTCATCGGCATTGGCATTGGAGCCAATGGGTTTATCGTACCCGTCTTTTTCCTTAGGTGAAAACGCGTAGTTAATATATTGAAATGTGTAGTAAGCCGAGTCGAGCACATTCTTGAAATAATAGGCTTCGCCCATCAGCATGTACAAATTATCGACCCAGCTGTTACGCAGGTCATGCAACAGAATGCCGGCATTAGCTTTATAAATAACTGAATCGAGCTCTGTTTTGTCCTTTGCAGTTGTGCTCAGGTCGTAATTATAAAAGGAAAGCAGGCGGGAGTAATCGTCTTTATGCTGTGATTTGCCTCGGGCGATCACATCTGTCAGTTTTTTGTATGCGTTAAAATGAAAATTGAACTTGGTAGTACCGTTTTGGGTAAAGCGGCGAACGGCGTGGAATTTGGTGGTTTCGGTTTTTTCGGAGGCTAACTTGCGGTTTTCGAACTTTTGGGGCTTCTTCAGGTCAAAAGAAAGCGTCGGCTGCGCGTATAATTTCGGCAGCGAAAAGATTAAAATAATGATTAATGCAATTGTCCTCGTCAAGTCCTTTAGAATTTCTACCACAAACTAAATTCTTATAAACTGATTTTCAAGAAAAATATTTTGTAAGTACGTTAATTTTTCTACTCATGACGATGAATTAAAATAACTTATTACCTTTAGCGTTTTGAAACTCTCTCTATGGCTAAATTCGATGCCCAATCTACCCTGAAGCGCTTGCAGAACCGGTACCGACTGGTAGTGATGAACGATGATACTTACGAAGAGGTTGTGACGTTTAAATTATCCAGACTGAGTGTTTACATCACACTTAGCACCATTTTTGTGTTACTGACCGGGTTAACAGTGGCACTTATAGTGTTCACTCCGTTGCGGATGTATATACCTGGATATGGCGATGTAAACACCATGCGTGAGTTGCGTGAGCTGAAGGTGAAGACCGATTCCCTTGAGCAGGCAATGTCGAACAAGGATAAGTATCTTGATAATGTAAAAAGTGTTTTACAGGGGAATATCAGCGTTAAGTTAGACACGACTACGTTGTCTATTCCTCCAACAGAGAATATTGACGAATAAACCAACCATTTCCGTATGTTCAATCAAAAATCCAAATCCGAAACCTCCAGCGAAGTATCTGCGCCTGGAACAGGAGCCGCCACTATTATTGCAGCGGGCACTACATTAAAAGGCGATATCTCCAGCAACGGCGATATTCGTATAGATGGAAGCCTGCAAGGCAACATTCAATGCCAGGCCAAAGTAGTAATTGGCTCCAATGGTTCTGTTGAAGGCGATATTTCCGGACAAACGGCCGACATCATGGGCAAAGTAGCCGGCACCATTAAAGTAAAAGAGTTATTGCAGTTAAAAGGCGGTAGCAATGTGAACGGGAATTTATATGCAGGCAAACTGCAAATAGAACCCAGCGCCAATTTCAATGGCCAGTGTCACATGACAACAGCCATTAATGGTCAGGTAAATGAAGTAGCAGCTTCCAGAAAAGAAAAAGAAGCAGCAAAAGAACTTCAGAAAGCCTGATACAACTGACCCGGTTACGCCCCCTATGTACCTGTTGAACGCACCTATTCGATAACCTGATTGTTACCGGAAAAGGTATGTCATTCCCGGAATGTAGGTTGGTTTAGTCTGGAAATCAATAACCTGGTGCCCCCCATAAAATTATTACAGTCCTCCGATGCCTCGGAGGACTTTCTTTTTTCCCCAGCTAAACTGACGAGGCTTGCCGGTAAAGCATGTCAGGCGGTGCAGCAGGCACTGTCAACTTTTCAACTTACCTTTGCCCTCCATTTTTTACACGATGTCAAATAATTCGGTTTCCAGATCTTTTCGTCCGCTTTTACTGTTGTTCATTATTACTACTGCATGGTTTATAACCAGCCGGGCCCGGCTTGCCCGGTGGGATGTGAATACGGATGTACTGATCATTGGTAACGTGGTATTATTTGCAGCAACAGCAGTATCATTTTATTTGTTTTCGCGGTCGATGGGTTCCCAAAAACCATTGGCTATTGTGCGTGCGGTATATGGGGGCGTGTTCTCGAAAATGATGATCTGTTTAATCACGGTGTTTATTTATATTAGCATAGCCGGCAAGGGTGTTAATAAAGCAGGTATTTTCGGATGTATGTTCCTGTACCTACTGTATACCATCTTTGAAGTGGTTATACTGATGAAACTGAGCAAGCAAAAAAAGAATGTCTAAGCAACAGGCGCCTTTAGAATACCTCAGTCAGTTTATACCTTCCGCAGCCGTACCACGGGTGCTTGAATACCTGCATCAATATAAAGTACACTTAACTATTACGCGCGAACGAAAATCAATCCTGGGCGATTACCGCCACGCCACTTCCGAAAAGAATCACCGCATTAGCGTAAACGGCAATTTAAATCCCTACGCTTTCCTGATAACGCTGGTGCATGAACTGGCTCACCTGGTTACCTTTATTCAATTCAAACACAGGGTTTCGCCGCATGGGCGGGAATGGAAGGACTGTTACGCCCTGTTGTTGAAAGATTTTCTGGGTAAGGAGATCTTTCCGCCACTGATTGAACAAACGCTTAAGCAGTCGATGCACGACCTGCCGGCCAGCAGCTGTGCCGATGAGGGGCTGATGCGGGTGTTGAAAAAGTTTGACCGGGATAATGGGATGGTGATGGTAGAACAATTACCCGAAGGCCAGCTGTTCGACATTGGCGAGGGCCGCATTTTTAAAAAAGGAAAGAAATTACGCAAGCGCTTTCAGTGTATCGAGGTCAATACCGGAAAGCTTTATTTGTTTAGTCCAATATATGAAGTGAAGGCGTGTTGATTGATCAGTTGACCAGTTAACCAGTTGACCAGTTAACGAGTTGAGAAGGTAATGTTTTGGTTCAAAGTTTAAGTTATTAGTTTATTAAGTTCTTGAGTTATTTAGTTTATGAGCTTTGATAAATTGAGCCGGGGTTCTTTGAACTTTGAACTTACAACTCTTTTAGCATCCAGATCTCACAACCGAAGTGGCCAGTATTACCCATAGGCGCATCTAAATACCTGAAGCCGAATTTTTCATAGACCGACATCGCCTTTCTGAGTTCAGGCATGGTTTCAATATATACGTTGCGGTAGCCAGCCTCCGTAGCAAATTGAAGGGCTTTATCGATCAGCATTTTACCAATGCCTTTTCCCCGGGCGGCAGGGGAGAGGTACATTTTCACCAGTTCACAGGTACCATCAGGTAAACCGGGCGAAGGGTAAATGCCTGCGCCACCAATAAGCTCACCAGCTAACTCGGCTACATAATAAATACTACCCCGTTCACGGAACAACTCATACAACGCATCAGTAGTAGCATCGTAATAAACAGTGCCAGGTTTGTTGGCCCCAAATTCAGCTAACGCATTTCTGATAATGATGGCCAGTGCCGGATTATCGGCAGGTTGAATGGTTCTGATGGTAACTGGTGACATGAAACGAAGATAGCAAGATAAATGTCACAAGACGCATCCCGAATCCCGATGGCTATCGGAACAAACAGCACTACTACCAATGGGAATGATCAACGGGTAAGTATCTACGCGTAAAGGATATACAATATATGGGGTGGGAAGTGAGCTTTGTAACGAGGAAGAAAACTATGCCAGCAACGCCATTAAACTATAGATGATAACATAGGCTACAAAGATGAATCCGAAGAAGAGTCGAATGGGATTTTTCATTTGCTACAGATTAATCAGGTTATTGATTTGGTTACTTATATTATATGGACAAAATACTATGCCAAATGCAGGTTATCCACATTTGAGTTCTACTAAATTTTACAAATACAGAAAATACGGTGTGTTGATCGTAACAACACCAGTTCCAGGATAAGAAGTTATTGAGGGCAGTTATTGAAAACACTTATCGGTTGCAGGCTACAATTGTAATAACAACAATACCTGTGGTTTCTTAAGAATAATAGAATGGATACCAGTATTAAATTGAAACGGTAAATGAATGAATTATAATAGCTAGTAAATGTACGAGATGGGTGTATTGTGAATATACGAGGCATAAAGGTTTCAACCTATATGATTATAAAATAATCGCAGATAATGTTAAGTTTATCTTATCAAACACTTCCGAATTTGAAGAAATAGTTACATATTTACCTAGCAATTGTAGAATGTAAACGATTTCGCTACATTTGCATATCCAACGTCCAATGCAAACCGAAAAAAGAAAAACATATAACAATCCTGTATCTGTGAAAACCAGCAACGCTGAGGTTTATTGTAATGAACAAACAATATTTCCCGCCTGGTTAAGGGTGGGTTTTTTTATGCCCGTAACCGTTAGTGATACTTTTTTTTTAAGTGCGCATAAGAGGTAAGGGTATATTCCTAGATGCAGATAAGTTAACCAAGCAGTTGAGTGAATAAGAGGAGTTGAAAGATAGAAAAAGCAAATTATATATCGATCTTTACATAGTCAAAGAGTTTAAGTAGTCCAACGTCCAATAGAAAAACCGTTTAAAGTCCAAAGTCCGAAGTCCGAAAAACCAAACCGTATTCCTGTGTTAAACCATCCAAAGTCCAAAGTCCGAAAAACCAAGTCCATTGTCCCTTTGAAAAAACCAAAAAAATCCGAGAGTCCTCTTGAAAACTGATCCAATCCTGTGAGAACAGAAAACCGTCTCGCAAAAAATTGTCCCCGCTTCCGTTGCGGGGACATTGTTTTTATAGAGGGTCTGCTCTTTTCTTTGATCTCTGCCAGGCAGAACTATGGTTGCCATTAAGCCAATTTATCCCAAACACAATTGTGTTGAATGGCTTTAATCAATCCATACAATATGCTAACTTGTATAAGAATTATGCGGCCTGTAGTTACTATATGTTTATTCATACTGCTGGTATCTGATGCGGTAGCCCAAATTCCGCGTACTACGGCAGGTCAGTTTCAATATTATGGCGAAATACTCGCTGAAAATACTACCCATACTATAGCGCGGGCAAAATCATTCTTTAATCAACCTTTCCTGGTGCATTGGGACACTGTAGCCAGTGTAGAACGGCCGGCCAATTTAATACTGACCGGCAAAGGCTATATTACGGTAAAAGCCAAACTGCACGATATCGGAACGCCTTCATTTGTTCCGGTGGGTTTGCTTATGCGCATTGAAATTTTGAACGGGCATTACCGCTACACCATCGATCATTTTGAAGTAATTGATAAAGAAGGCAGATCGAAATACGCCCTGGAAGATAAGCCTGAATCGGTTAAATCGTTGGTGTACGATCAGCTGTTGCAAAACACCCATAAGCGGGTTAGTTTTGTTATAGGGTGGTTGAAACGGTATATGAAGGAAGAATAGTTGATCAGTTGACCAGTTAACAAGTTGACGAGTTAACCAGGTCGGAGAACCGACAATGGCACCCTAATAAAAGAAAAAGCCCCACTCAATGAATGGGGCTTATCATATATATTATTGCAAACAGCTAATTAAGCAACCGCTTTACCCACCAGGGCAGCAGCTTCGCTTAACAGAATGGCTGATTGTACTTTTAAACCGCTTTCTTCGATCAGCTTTTTAGCTTCTTCGGCATTGGTGCCTTGTAAACGAACGATGATAGGTACAGTGATGTTGCCTATTGATTTATACGCATCAATCACACCTTGTGCAACCCGGTCGCAACGAACGATACCACCAAAGATGTTGATGAGGATCGCTTTTACTTTGGGGTCTTTCAAAATGATGCGGAAACCAGCTTCTACAGTAGTAGCATTAGCAGTACCACCTACGTCCAGGATGTTGGCAGGCTCCCCACCGCTCAGTTTAATCATATCCATGGTAGCCATGGCCAAACCGGCGCCATTTACCATACAACCTACGTTACCATCGAGTTTTACGAAGTTCAGGTTGTATTTACCAGCTTCAACTTCTGTAGGATCTTCTTCGCTGATATCGCGCAGGGCTTCCAGCTCGGGATGACGCATCAGTGAGTTGTCATCGAGACCCATTTTACAGTCAACAGCGATGATCTTTTCGTCGGAAGTTTTGAACAAGGGGTTGATTTCCAGCATAGCGCAGTCTAAACCAACGTATGCATTGTATAAATTAGTAACGAATTTTACGCAATTTTTGAAGGCTTCGCCTTTCAGTCCCAGGTTGAACGCTATTTTACGCGCCTGGAAAGCTTGCAAACCACCACCGGGGTGTACCCATTCTTTGTAGATCCGGTCCGGAGTGTTGTGGGCTACTTCTTCAATGTCCATACCACCTTCGGTGCTATACATGATCACATTCTGGCCTTTTGTACGATCGAGCAGAATTGATAAGTAGAACTCTTTTACCGGGTTAGGACCAGGATAATAAACGTCCTGGGCTACCAGTACTTTGTTCACCACTTTACCGGCAGGGCCTGTTTGAATGGTAACCAGGGTACCGCCCAATAAATTAGAAGCGATATTTTTGATTTCTTCGGCACTTTTACCTACTGCCACACCGCGTTGTTCGGTGCCTTGAACTTTGCCTTTTCCGCGACCACCTGCATGGATTTGTGCTTTAACAACCGCGAAGTTGTTGCCAAATTGAACCTTTAAATTCTTATATGCTTCTTCGGCCGCGTCGGCTCTGTCAACCGGTATCCCTTCCTGCACCGGTACATTGTATTTTTTCAGTAATTCCTTTGCCTGGTATTCGTGAAGATTCATGCCGTAAAAAATTTTAGCGAAAGTAAGCAAAAAAGGTATTAAGTGTTAGCTCCGGCGTCTGTTAACGGCTTACGATTTCCGGTAACGTTGCCGGAAAACAATGGTTCCGGTTACCGGTCTCCAGTTACAGGGAAACCGGTGACCGGCAACTGGTAACCTGTATTCCTTATATTTGCACACATTTTCAACCAGTAATCACGCCAATAATATTATTTAATCATTATGCCCGATTTACTTCAGCAATTACAAGAAACCACTTCCTTTATACAAAGCAGATATTCCGATACCCCCCGGATTGGTATTGTTTTAGGAAGCGGGTTGGGAAATTTTTCGCAGGAAATAAAAGTAGAAGAAGAAATAGCATACAACGAAATTCCCCATTTCCCGGTTTCTACGGTAGAAGGCCATCATGGCAAGCTGATCTTTGGCGAATTAAGCGGTAAAAAAGTAGTGGTAATGGCCGGCCGTTTTCACTTTTATGAAGGGTATACCCCAGATGCGGTTGCCTACCCAATCAGGGTAATGAAACAACTGGGTATCGGGCATTTACTATTATCCAATGCGGCGGGTGGGGTAAACCCTGGATTTAAAGTAGGCGATCTGATGATCATCACTGATCACATCAGTTTTGGGATCGTAAATCCTTTGTTGGGGAAGAACTATGGAGAGCTGGGCCCCCGGTTCCCGGATATGAGCGAACCCTATACCAAGGAGATCATAAAAAAAGCCAAAAAAATTGCTTCCGACCTAAACATTAAGGTACAGGAAGGTATTTATTATGGCGTTACTGGTCCAACATTTGAAACAAGGGCCGAATATAAACTTATTCACCGCCTGGGTGGCGATGCCGTAGGGATGAGCACCGTGCAGGAAGTGATCATTGCCGTGCATATGGGGCTGCCTGTATTTGCTGCCAGTGTTATTACTGATATAGGTATACGGGAAGAAGATAATATAATAACACATGAAGAAGTGTTACAGGCTGCCAAAGAAGCAGAACCAAAGCTTACTGCTATCTTTAAACAACTGGTAGCTGAATTATAATATGCCGACAGCGTCGGCATGCTTACAGCTTCGCTTTAGTCAGCACAATTAACTTTCTTATAACCGGTAACGGTTTTTTAATTATTAATTTGTCGCCTTGTTTAATAATCGTTCATACTTGTTAAGGATCTGGTATATATTCCTGGGCACCATATTCATGTTTACCTGCTTTGTAACTACTACAAAAGCGCAGAGTGGTATTTTTAACCAGGCAAAGGGTAGGTTTAGCGGTATGAGCATGGGATCGGGTGGCAGTGATTCCATTGGTCACCGTACCGGTTTGGAAGATTCGATCACTATCCACTTCCGTTATCTCGATACAAGCCGGATGGTAGGCTTTGACTCCACCCTGTACGATTTTGCCAAAAAGATAGGAATACCCTGGTACCATGTTACCTTGGGTAATTTAGGTAACGCCGCCCGCAGCCTGTTGTTTGAACCGCAAATGAAATCAGGTTGGGATTATGGCTTTCATTCCTTCGACGATTATAATTTAACGGTAGAAGATGCCAAATTTTACAATACTACCCGTCCTTATGCAGAATTGAATTACCTGTTGGGAGCCAAGTCGGAGCAGCTCATCCGCCTCATGCACACGCAGAACCTGAAGCCCAACTGGAATATGGCGTTTGAATACCGGCTTATTAACTCACCCGGTTTTTATCAGAACCAGAACACCAATCATAATAATTACCGCTTTACTTCCTGGTATCAGTCGAAGAATAAACGGTACAGTAACTTCGTCATAATAGTAGGTAACAAATTGCAATCCGGTGAAAATGGCGGTATTGCTTCACCTGGGTTTTTAGACAGTGCCGGCGGTGGATTTGATGATAGGTCGAACATTCCCACCAAGCTGGGGCCCGATAACCCTGGCAGCCGCAACTTTTTCAGTTCCAATATCGCTACAGGCCGGTTGTACACCAACGCTACCTATTTGTTGCGGCAGCAGTACGACATTGGGCAAAAAGATTCATTAGTGATTAATGATACCACTGTTGTTCCGCTGTTCTATCCGCGTTTACGGCTGGAGCATACTATTGAATACAGTACCTATCACAACCGTTACCAGGATACCTATGCAGACAGTTCCTATTACGATAGTTTGTATTTGTTGAAACTGGCAAACCGCAGAGATACTTTTTATGCCAAGGAATACTGGAAGGAACTGACAAATGATTTTTCTTTTTACACTTTCCCCGATGCCAAGAACGCGCAACAATTTCTGAAACTGGGCGCCTCTTTGCAAACCCTGCAGGGGCAATCTACAGATTCGATCTATCATAAAGACAGCGTTTTCTCCAAAAATAATTTTAACACGTTTATCCACGGTGAGTACCGCAACCTTACCCGTAACAAGAAATGGGATATTGAAGCGTATGGTAATTTTTATGTAGCCGGTTATAATGCCGGCGACTATATGGCCTACATCAGTTTACGACGATTGATAAGCAAACAGATCGGTTATTTACAGGTTGGTTTTCAAAACACCAATCGTACGCCGTCGTATATGTTCCATCCTGGCACTACTTTTTACCTCGACACGGCTGCCTCACCGCTCGATCTGAAAAAGGAAAATACCAGCTTATTATTTGGTACGTTTGAACAACCCAAATTGAAATTGAAGGTAACAGGTAAGTATTACCTGGTTACCAATTATACTTATTATAGTGGTTACATACAGGTTGCTCAGGCTTCTACCTTGTTTAACGTGCTGCAGATCTCGGGCGAAAAGATCTTCCGGATCGGTGGCAACTGGAACTGGAAAACCTGGGTGACCTTACAGCAACGCCTGGGTGACGGACCGGTTAATCTGCCCCTGTTTACTACTCGTAACCAAATTGGTTATGATGGCAGCCTTGGGTTTAAAAACCTGCGCATCAGTTTCGGCGGTGAAATGCGTTATTTCACGTCGTATAAAGCACCAGAATACTCTCCATTACTCGGACAATACTTTTACCAGGATGTAAATACCGTAAAGTTGGAGCGCCCTGATATCAGCGCGTTCCTGCACTTCCGCATTAAAAGCTTTAATGCGTATGTACGGGCCGAAAATCTTAACACCATTAACCTGCCAGGAGGCGGCTTTACAAGAAATAACATTCCTACCAATGGTTATCCTTACCCCGGTATGCAAATACGGGTAGGTATCTTCTGGAGCTTTGTAAACTAAGAGTTGACTACCGGGGTTGTAGTAAGGGTTGTTTTCTTCCCCTTGAATAGTTTACGGTAACGTGATAAAATGACGCTTGTCCATACCCCGATCAATACACCCGGTAAGATCCATAACACCCAGCTCAACGTGCCGATGTGAACATTTACCACAATAAATGCGGTAACAGTTGCGGCAAAAGCGCCACCCATCCGACTGCCATGGGTAAAGAACCAATGTTGTTTATTATCTGGCCGCTGATAAAAACGGCGAATGTCCTTTAAGCCACTAACAAAACAAAAAACACCAAAAGAAAGGGGCACGGTTCCCCACATTCCCCGTTGGGTGAACCAGAAATAACTGAACGCAACAAGGGCTAGTCCCGCTATGATGCCGGTGATGCTGATGATCCAATCGAGCGGAGCCGGCTGCTGTTGCATATGCAATTTTTTAAGATATAGCGCTCTGTATCCCGAACAGGTAAGGTAATAACTAAAAAAGCCTACCATAAACAGGAATGGAATATTCTTTACTATGGAAATAAAAGTGGCCGTTACAAAAACCCCGGTCATGCCATAAAAGAAGAGCTTACCGGTAAGGCGATGGTTTCGGGCGCCTTTTTTATTGAGCATGGAAAACAGGCCGCAGGTAAGCGCCGTGAAACCGCTGATGATGTGCAGGATGAGCATAACTTTTAACAGGCTGGTCATAAATTGTTCGTTTTAATGTAACAGGCAACACCGCCGTTGCCTGTTACAAAAATGCCTGTATATCAGTGCGTTTTCCAAATACAAGGGATGAAATGCTATGGTGTGGGGCAGAATGCATACCCCCGGCCCCTAAAGAGGGAGTTTGTGGGCCAGTTGGGCATTTAGATTGCGTGATACGGGAATCAGTTCTTCCACATCTTTCAGATGTAGTTTATAGCCCTGAGCGTTGCCGCTCACATGTTGTACTACTTTCAGGTTTACTATATAGGCGCGGTGACACCGGAAAAATTGGGGGAAGGGCGATAATACATCTTCTGCTTTTCGCAGGGTATTCCGCAACAGGTAGGTGGTTGGTTGTTTATCTTTTATAAAATATATCCGCACATAATTGTCCGCAGCAGTAATATACCTGATCTCACCGGGTGGTAGTATAAATTGCTCTTTCCCGTTTTCACTGGTAAATACTATATGTTCCGGTACCTGTGTTATTGCCCGGGGGGTACTTACCGGTTGGTTCAATTGCTCCTCGAGCAGGGAGGCGCCGGCCTGGTATTTTTTTAACAACCGTTGCTGTTTTAATAATATATTGAGCCATAGCGGAAAAATCCCCACCACCCCTGTGATCCACAAAAAATTGAACAAATTATGCCAGCTTAAATTGCTTTTGTAAAGCCAATGAGTCAACAGCCAGTTGCCGATGGCAATTGGGATCAGTTGCCAGCACATATGTATACATTCTTTTCCCACAGTCCATTTTTCTTCCCGGTAAATTGTTGGAAAAAGCCTAGGAAGTAGAAAGGTGTTTGCAGAGGCACAAATGAAGGTAACCAGTGCATATAAAACAGCATGAAATAATAGTTTGGGGTTTTTTAATTCATCAAGACCAAATGGCTTTAACAATACGAGAATCAGGAACACACAAAGCGCGGCATAAAAAGTATACCGGAACGATTGACGCGAGGGAGTATCTAAAGGAAACGGCCGGTTTAATATCATAAAACAGTCTTGATAGTAAAGATACGCTGGCGTTAACCCAGGTTAAAAAATAATTAGCCATACTTAATTGCCGGGTTGTTTTGTACATTTGACCCGTGAAAAAGGCCGTGGCCATATTTTTTATGTGTATTTATATGCTGTCATTCTCGGAAATGCACCAGTTTCTGCGAATACCGGTCTTAATACAACATTTTGTTGAACACCGTCACCACGACCCTGCAGTTTCACTGTTGTCTTTTTTAAAGGAACATTACATTCATCAATATGTAAGAGACGCTGATTATCAGCGCGACAATCAATTGCCCTTCCGGCATTCCGATTGCTGCGCCGTTACAACAGCACTCAGCTGCGAGTGCCCGGTTATGACCTTTATTGAATGGCCGGTACGCACTACAGAAATAAAGAACGAGTTTATTCTGCACGATGAAGACAATCACTCCTTACTATCGATAGCAGACATCTTTCAGCCTCCCCGTTGCGCTTAATTCCATAGCAGTATTTATTTAATGTTGAAACTAACGTGTTCAATCGGTTAACGATTGCGTGAATCGTATTGGTGATAGTTAATGTATTGGCATGCTGCCTGCAAATCAGCAGCCTGAGCCGGTGCGTTTCACGTTTCACGACTAAAAGAATTTCATGATCCAGGCAATTATTCGTTTTTCTATAAAGAATAAGCTGGTAATCGGTTTATTTGTTTTGACCCTTTTAATCTGGGGAGCTTATGCGGTAACTAAATTACCCATAGATGCTGTTCCTGATATTACCGATAACCAGGTTCAGGTAATCACCACTTCACCATCACTGGGTGCGCCCGATGTGGAGCGATTGATCACCTTTCCCATAGAGCAGGTTAACAGCACGATCCCGGGTCTTAAGGAGATCAGGAGTATTTCACGTTTTGGTCTGTCGGTAGTAACTATTGTATTTAATGATAATGTGGATGTATACTGGGCCCGGCAACAAATTGCCGAACGGATGCAACGGGTGCAAAGCCAGATACCTGCACAACTGGGCAGACCCGAACTGGCGCCCGTAACAACCGGTCTTGGTGAAATTTACCAGTATGTGGTAAGAGCCAAAAAAGGCTATGAGCAAAAGTATGATGCCATGGAGTTGCGAACCATGCAGGATTGGATCATTCGTCGTCAATTGCTGGGCACACCCGGGGTAGCTGAGGTGTCGAGCTTTGGCGGCCGGTTGAAACAATACGAGATAGCGGTGAATACATCCCGGCTGAAATCGCACAACCTTACCATCGATGATATATTCACTGCCCTTGAAAAGAATAACCAGAATACGGGTGGCGCCTATATTGAAAAGGGCCCCACGGTATTATTTATCCGCAGTGAGGGATTGCTGACAAACGAACAGGACATCGGCAATATAGTTGTGAAAACAATGGGTGAGGGCATACCGGTATTAATGCGGGATGTTGCTTCCATAAATCTGGGAAATGCCACCCGGTACGGGGCTATGACCTATAACGACAAAGGGGAAGTGGCAGGCGCCATTGTGATGATGCTGAAAGGCGAGAATTCATCGGCTGTAATTAAACGGGTAAAGGAAAAAGTAAAACAGATACAACAAACCTTACCGGAAGGGGTAGTGATAGAACCGTTTATAGACCGTACCAAAATGGTGAATCATGCTATAGGTACGGTTCAAAAGAATTTGATAGAAGGGGCATTGATCGTGGTGTTTGTGCTGGTGGTGTTCCTGGGCAACCTGCGGGCCGGGTTGGTAGTGGCGTCTGTTATTCCGTTATCGATGTTATTCGCCATTATATTGATGAATGTGTTTGGCGTGAGTGGCAACCTGATGAGTTTGGGCGCTATTGACTTTGGATTGATCGTAGACGGAGCGGTGATAATCGTAGAAGCGGTCATGCATCGCCTGAGCCATTCAAAACATTTCTCCGCTATAAACAGGCTTAGCCAAAGCAGTATGGATGAAGAAGTACAGCACAGTGCTTCAAAAATGATGAATGCCGCCATCTTTGGTCAGATCATTATCCTGGTGGTTTACCTGCCCATTTATTCCTTACAGGGTATTGAAGGCAAAATGTTCCGGCCCATGGCGCAAACAGTAACTTTTGCTTTGCTGGGCGCCTTTCTTTTATCATTCACCTACGTACCTATGATAACGGCCTTATTCCTCAGCAAACAGTTGTCGCACAAAAAAACATTCAGCGACCGGATGATGGCCTGGTGTGAAAAGGCATATCACAACATCCTGGAAAGAATGCTTCGTTTTCCCAAACTGATCATTGGCGCTAGTGTGGCGGCCTTTGTGATCAGCCTGTTTGTTTTCTCCCGGCTGGGCGGAGAATTTATTCCCAAACTGGAAGAGGGTGATTTTGCCATTGAAACAAGGTTGCTTACAGGAAGTAATATCAGTGCCTCGGTAAACACATTAACACAGGCCGCCCATATTTTAAAAAGCCGGTTTCCTGAAGTGCAAAAAGTGGTGGGTAAAAATGGCAGTAGTGAAATACCTACCGATCCCATGCCGATAGATGCCAGTGACCTGATGGTTATTCTAAAAGATAAAAAGGAATGGACAAGTGCTCACTCCTTTGATGAACTGGCAGAAAAAATGCAGGGGGCATTACAGGAAATTCCGGGGGCCACATTCGGTTTTCAATACCCGGTGCAAATGCGGTTTAATGAATTGATCAGCGGCGCCCGTCAGGATGTTGTATGCAAAATTTTTGGTGAAAACCTCGATACCCTGGCCCATTATGCCAGTAAGGTCGGTTCCATAATAAGTGGCGTTAAAGGCGCAACTGATCTGTATGTAGAAACAGTTACCGGCATGCCGCAAATTCTGGTTACTTATAATAGAGGAGCCATGGCGCATTATGGATTGAATATCGAAGACCTTAACCGCGTGCTGAATACCGCTTTTGCCGGACAAAGTGCAGGCCTGGTATATGAAGGAGAACGGCGCTTTGACCTGGTGGTGCGATTGGAGGATATGCAACGGCAGGATGTAACCGATGTACAAAACCTGTTGATACCTACGCCAACCGGCGCCCAGATACCTTTGAGCCAGGTGGCTACGGTAGTAATAAAAGAGGGACCCAATCAAATACAACGCGAAGATGCCAAAAGAAGGATC
Source organism: Niastella sp. (assembly GCF_045805085.1). Classification (NCBI taxonomy): domain Bacteria; kingdom Pseudomonadati; phylum Bacteroidota; class Chitinophagia; order Chitinophagales; family Chitinophagaceae; genus Niastella; species Niastella sp. The sequence continues at coordinate 2,863 of NZ_JBJMLX010000419.1, read as the reverse complement.
ATTACCGGCTTCAATGTACGGGGCCGCGATGTGGAAAGCGTGGTAGAAGAACTGAATAATAAAATAAAACAACAGCTAAAACTGTCAAGCGGGTACTATGTTGTATATGGCGGCCAGTTCCAGAATCTGACCGAGGCCCGGAAACGATTAGCCATTGCAGTGCCAGTTGCTTTATTGCTCATACTGGTGATGTTGTATTTCGCATTTGGCAAGATCAAATACGGGCTGCTTATTTTCTCGGCCATTCCTTTATCAGCTATTGGTGGAGTTCTATTGCTATGGATGCGGGCCATGCCATTCAGCATTTCTGCGGGCATTGGGTTTATTGCCCTGTTTGGGGTGGCCGTGTTAAATGGCATTGTACTCATTGCCGAATTCATTCGATTGAAACATCAGGGAATACATGAGATAAAACAAATTATTATGGAAGGAACGCGCATCAGGTTACGTCCGGTGTTAATGACCGCATCGGTAGCTTCGCTGGGTTTTTTGCCCATGGCCTTGAGCCAGGGAGCCGGTGCTGAAGTACAGCGGCCGCTGGCCACCGTTGTTATTGGTGGACTGATCTCGGCCACCTTTCTTACACTGGTAGTGTTGCCGGTATTGTATATGTGGGTGGAGAAACGGAAACAGGTAAAGACAGCGCCACAGATAGTAGGAATGATCATCGCATTGTTTGCAGGCCAGGCTGCATTTTCGCAAACCGGTGTTGAGCGGCCCGTGTTGCTGGAGCAAATGCTGCAGCAGGCGAATACCAATAATCTATCGTTAAAGGTTAGCCGGTCGGGCGTTGGTTACTGGAAACAATTACAAAATGCAACTACCGAACTGCCACGCACCCAGGTGGGTGGGGAATATGGCGGTATCAACAGTTTGAATAAGGACACCCGGTTTTATATTAACCAGTCGTTTGAATTACCAGTAGTATACCGGCGGCAAAAAGAACTATATGGCGCTCATGAACAGCTGGCCAATACCCAGGTGACATTGAAACAACAGGAGTTGCAAAAAGCTGTGAAAACCGTGTTTTATAATATGGTCGACCTGCTGGAGCGGCAAAAACTATTAATGCGTCTCGATTCTATCTACAGCCGTTTTCTGGATGCGGCTTCCTTGCGGTTAAAGACCGGCGAAAGCACCATGCTGGAGAAAAGCAATGCTGAAACCCAGATCCAGCAATTGAAGCTGCAACAGGAACAGGTAAAAGCCGATCTGCGGATGGAACAACAACAACTGCAATGGTTGCTCAATACAAAAGATATGCTGTTACCGGAATACCATGCCTTGAAAAAAGAACATGACCCATTAATAGACACACTTACTGTAGCCGGACATCCTGCTGTACAATTACAACAACAGCAGGTAAAAGTAAACGCCGCACAAACCAACATTGAAAAAGCAAGGTTGAACCCCGAGTTCACTGTGGGTTATAGCAATCAGTCTATAATTGGTTACCAGACAAAGGATGGCGTTACCCAGCAATATTATGGTGGTGGTGACCGCTTTAATATTTACCAGCTGAGTGTTGCCCTGCCCATCTTTAACAAAGCAGTGAAGGCGCGTATAAAGGCCGGTCAGTTGCAGGAAGCAACAACCCGCATGGAAGTGGACGCTACCAGTCAGTACCTCACCAACCAATGGCAGCAATTGAATGAAGCGTATAAAAAATATAGCGGACAGGTGCAGTATTATGAAACAAGCGGGTTACAACAGGCTGCCCTGATAACCCGTAATGCCCGCCTGGGTTTTGAAAAAGGTGATGTGAGCTATATAGAGTGGACCTTGCAAATGAATAATGCTGTTAACATAGAATTGGGTTACCTGCAAGCGATCCATGCCCTGAACAACACGATAATTGAATTGGAATATTTAACCGGAAAATGATCACTACATGAAGAACCTGTTTTTATATATAGCTGTTTTATTGTGCGCATCCTGCGCATCCGCTGATAAACCGGAAGAAGCCAAAAAAGAAGTGGATGCCAATGCGGTGACCCTCACCAATGCGCAAATAAAAAATGCCGGAATTGAAATTGGCGCCGTGCAAACACAAAACATGAACGATGTATTAAAAGTAAACGGACTGGTGGATGTACCACCGCAGAATATTGTATCGGTAAGTTTCCCCATGGGTGGTTATCTTAAACATACCACGCTGTTACCTGGTATGCATGTGAATAAAGGGCAGATAATTGGGGTTATCGAAGACCAGGGCCTTGTTCAATTACAACAGGATTACCTGATGGCCCAGGCCCGCTTACAATTTTTGCAGCAGGAGTATGACCGGCAAAAAGAATTGAGCGAACAACAGGTAAGCGCCGCCAAAACCTTTCAACAGGCACAGGCCGATTTCTCGGCACAGAAAGTACTGGTAAAAGCACTGGCAGAAAAGCTGAGGCTGGTCAATCTCAATCCGGGTTCGTTAAATGAAAACAACATCTCGCGAAGTGTTCCCATGTATTCACCCATCAATGGTTTTGTATCGAAGGTGAATGTCAATATCGGCAAGTTTGTAAATGCTACCGATGTGTTGTTTGAGCTGATCAACCCTGATGATATCCATGCGGCCCTTACGGTTTTTGAAAAGGATATGCCAAAGATAAAAGTAGGGCAGCTGGTGAAGGTATCGTTTGTTGATGAGCCGGGTAATGAATACGATTGTGAAGTGATACTGGTTACCCGTAATGTAGATGTTAACCGCAGCGGCATTATTCATTGCCATTTTAAAACAAGACCCAATAATTTGTTACCAGGTATGTTCCTGAATGGCGCCATTCATCTTGAAAACGTTCCTTCACTTACGGTGCCCGAAGATGCGGTAGTGCGGTATGGTAATCAGCAGTACATTGTACAGGTAATGGGT
>NZ_JBJMLX010000418.1:0-5253 GCF_045805085.1 Niastella sp. | reverse complement strand
TTTCAATAATTTAGTAGTATTAGTTGGACCAAAGCATCCATAACCTTTGATCTCTTTTTCGATGGATCGGTGTTTTGAGGAACTGCGTAAAAGGAAATAATATTTTTTTTGAGTGCAGGATTTACCTTTTCAAAATTTCTTCGCTTTAATTCAAGCAAAAGATCACAATAGGTTTTATCGGCCAGCGAATATTCACCTGCACTTGTCCGGAGGCCCGTATCAAAATCTACATTATTCAATTGAACGGCGTGTTTGTGTAATGCCATCACATTTCCGGCATAATGCAGGGTAACCGTATCAAAGCTGGCAATGAAATTCTTTTCAGCAACCGGCCCCGGGTCTTTAAACTTCACCGCTTTTAACGGCCCCAGCTTAGGTATAACAACAATGACGAGTGCAAATGCCCGGGCAAAAAAACCCGGTCTTTCGCTTTTGCCAAATTTATACCGGTCATTTTTTTGATGCATCCGGTAAATAAAATTGCGGCTGGTGGCTGTTGCATTCATTTTTTGAATTTCGTCTTTTTTGGCAGCCCATGCGGCTTTGGTCAAAAAAGGAAAAAGGTTCATGATCGTAAACCTGAACCGGCCAACTGCTTTTGAAAAATTGCCAAACAATTCATTGGCATCTAATCCATATGTTTCAGTAAATGCTTTCCGCAGCAGGGTGTCTGCCACTTTAAACCCTATAAAATCATGATAAGCCATAGAAGCATAATTTCCCCGGGCAGTTTGCAAAACATCAAATGAAAATTCAGTACGCAAATGCGAAATGTGGTTTTCATCAAATGTAACCCTATCACCAAATTTTCGTTTCAGCTTTGGGTATATCTCAGGTACACTCACATTAATGCCAATACGGTGTCCATATACATCTGCATAATAATGGCATAATACCCCAAGCGCAAAGGCATATTCATTCAGGTTATGCGCATCATTCAAAACAGCTTCTACAAAATCACCACTCCGTACATAATGAATTAAGTTGGTAAACAATTTACTACCGAAGGGATAATAGCCCATATCAGACACAACGGCGCCGCCATACACATAGGCGTGGGCTTCTTTCAACGCTTCATTCGAACTTCCCGGGAATTTTTCTTTCAATAACGGAAGCAGCACCTTATCCCAGTTAACATCAATAAGGGCCTGGTGGGTTAAAACGGAGTAGGCTTTGCAAACTGATGAAGCATGCATAAAAAGGAGGGCACTTACAGCAAGCCGTTTAATAAAATAGCTAGGCAAAACTATTATTTATGAACCACCTGCAATAACTGTTCCGGGATCATGTAAACCAGCTTACCGGACAAAAACGGCATTTTGCAGCCAGGATGCGGCCATATGCAGCAATTATTTTTTGAATTGGACAGGAGATTGCAATTTTAAGAAATGAAACAACATCTAACGATCATTTTAACGCTCTATATCCAACTTGTTTTCGGGCAAAATAAACAAGCAGCCGAAATTATCAGGGATCAATCATTTAGCGAAGCGATCAAAAAGGCTGAAAAATTCATAGACTCTTTACGCAAAAAACAGGACCTACCTGGAATTTCGGTTTGCGTTGGGAACAAAGAAAAAATACTGTGGGCAGAGGCCTTTGGCTATGCAGACCTGGAGAATAAAACCCCCTTGTCTATCTATTCTAAATTCAGAATGGGGTCTGTCTCCAAATTACTCACGTCTTTAGCTGTAGGCAGGCTATACCAGGAAGGAAAGCTGGATCCGGATGCGCCGGTTCAACAATATGTTCCTGCCTTCCCTGTTAAGCAATATCCCATTACCAGCAGACAACTGGCAGGACATTTATCCGGCATCCGCCATTATAGAAAGGATGATCCCCTGACCATTCCGAAGGATTATAAAAGTGTTTGGGAAGGGTTGTCTATTTTTAAAGAGGATACCCTCCTTTTCAAACCAGGCACCCAATATGAATATTCAACATATGGTTATTCGTTATTAAGCGCTGTTATTGAAGGCGCTGCTCATCTGTCGTTTCTGTCTTATATGCAGGACAGCATTTTTCTTCCATTCGGCATGACCAATACAACCGCAGATATTAATGACAGCATCATACCAAACCGGGTAAGATTTTATGACCACGAAGGGAAAAAACTGGTGAATGCGGCCCTGGTAAACAATAGCTATAAATGGGCCGGAGGAGGTTTTTTATCAACTCCTTATGATCTTGTATATATGATAGAAGGATTACTTAATCACCAGGTTTTACAAGAAAAAACCCTTGAACTGCTTTTTACTCCCCAGCACCTGGAAAATGGAACAAGCACTAATGTTGGAATAGCCTGGCGGATCAATACAACCAAAAGCGGCTTAACGTTTATCCATCATGGAGGCGCCATCCAAGGCGGCAGAACCTTTGTGCTGTTCTATCCTGAAAGCGGCTATATTTTCGCAATAACAGCTAACATAATGGATGCTCCGCTCAATATCAATGAAGCAATGGCTGTACTTGGCTTTTTCTTACATTCACGTAATACAGAACGATGAAAATTTCAATTGCCCAACTTTTTAATGGCGGTTATTGGTTGATCTACCTGTTCCTGACAGGAAAGGGTGTATTTAAAGATGATGACCCGATAGGTTTTTGGCTTGTAACCGTTCTCAATGGCATGGTGAGCTTTTATGCTTTTTATATCCTGCTGGTGCCCCGGTTCCTGGCCAAAAAAAAGTTCCTTCCCTTTATTGGCTGGGGTATAGGGGCAATTATCATAGCAGCCCTTATTCCCACCGCGTTTATTTCATTCCTTAGCCGGAGTGCGCTTAGTGTGATTGCAGCCAGTATTCAATGGGAACTGGCGCAAAAACTCTTTCTTGTTTTTGGCATTTTTGCACTTTTTAACGGTATTATGGCCACGATCATCAAAGGCTTTTTTACCTGGTACAATGAGCTGCACGAAAAAACGGAGCTGGAAAAAAAGAACCTGCAGATGGAGCTGTCTCTTCTGAAGACCCATCTTAATCCTCATTTTTTATTCAATACCCTGAACAACATTGATATTCTGATCGAAACGGATCCTACAGCCGCTTCTTCTTACTTACAAAAGCTGTCAGACATTCTACGCTTTGTTGTTTACGAAACATCACAGGAAAAGATCCCGCTTACCAAAGAACTTGCTTATATAAGAAAATATGTTGAACTGCAACAAATAAGAACATCCAACAAAGAATATGTACATTTGAAAATAGCAGGCAATCCTGGCCAATTGATGATCGGCCCCATGTTATTCATCCCATTCATTGAAAATGCATTTAAACATGCCAGCAACAAAAAAATGAATGGCGCCATAACCCTGGAAATTGTAATCACTGACAAGCAGATCCGATTTACCTGTATCAACATATATGATACATCCAAATCGTTGGTAGAAGAGCATAGTGGATTAGGGATTGCTTTGATCCGACAGAGACTGGATCTGTTATATAAGGGCCATTATGAGTTGGAAATAACCCAGCGGGAAAATTTGTATTGTGTTACGGCTGAAATAAAACTGGATGGATATTAATTATATCATCATTGAAGACGAGCCTTTGGCTATGATGCGTATTAAACAGTATGCGCAAAATATACCCTTTCTTAAAATGCTTAGTGCTTTTGAGAATGCACTGGAAGCGATCATCTTTATGCAAACCGAAAAGGTAGATCTTATTTTTCTCGATATTCAAATGGATGGTCTCTCCGGTATTCAATTGCTTGAATCTATAAAACAAAGACCGGAAGTCATCATTACAACTGCTTTTGATCAATATGCCGTAAAAGGTTTTGAACTGGAAGTAGCTGATTATTTGGTAAAACCTTTTCCTTTTGAACGATTTCTGCAGGCGGTGATCCGGGTACAAAATAAATTAAAGGGTAACCGGACGGGAATACAACAGCCATATATCTTTGTCAGATCAGGATACCAGTATATAAATATATTTCTTGAAGATCTCCTTTTCATAGAGGGCGTTCGGGATTACCGCAAAATTATTTGCAGGGATAACAGGAAAATCATGACTTCGGAAACATTCACGCTGTTGGAATCGAAACTTCCCGATAATCAGTTTTGCCGGGTTCATAAATCTTTTTTGATCTCACTTAATAAGATAGAATCGGTAGAGAAGGACAGGATTAAAATTGAAAACCATTTAATTCCGGTCTCGGAAATGTACAGGGTTGCTTTTTATAAGCTTATTAAATAGGGAGCGCTATTTATTTCCAACCTGTAAGTTCTCTTTCATTTAACCTTGCGCCGGTTAGCTACTAACTACTACCCATCCTAATTAAAAAGCTTGATGCAGGAAATTCAGGACGATATTTTAATGGCATTTAATGAAGGAGATGAAAAAGCTTTTAGTGCCGTCTTTAAATTCTATTATAGAGAAATATTCCACTTCTGCGATAAACTAACCGGAAATACGGAAGAAGCAAAAGACATCACAAGCCGCACATTTACCAGTTTGTTTCGTTTACATAAGGGCTTTAATACTTCTGTCAACATCAAGGCATTTCTATATATAACCGCCCGCAACAATAGTTTCAATTACCTGAAAAGTGAAAAAAGAAGCCGTAACCACCAGAAGCAAATAGCGGATGAGCAGAGTCGCCAGCCTTCTCTTGAATTGGACCAATCCCTTGACCCGTCCTAAAATTTTTTGACAGCTTTGGGCGGTTAGTAAAAGAAGAGCTTGCAGGATAAAATAATAATACTGATTTGTCTTAATCCAACAATTATAATCCTTAAAAACAGCTGGCTAAATCCTGTATTGGCAGATAGGACAAGCCTTAGACGGAGAAGGGAAAAAGGAAAACCTTTCCAGCATAGGGGGTATGGTAAGTTTTAAAAAAAATTGCAGCAAAAGTTCGTAATTAAAAAATGGAACCTTACATTTGCAACCCCAATGATAATCAAGGGAGTTTAGCTCAGTTGGTTCAGAGCATCTGCCTTACAAGCAGAGGGTCGGCGGTTCGAGCCCGTCAACTCCCACCCAGGAAAAGGTTCACTGATTAGTGGCCTTTTTTTTATGCCTTTCAATGTCTATATATTATACTCTTCTATACGTGACCGATATTATGTTGGCCACACCGGCGAAGACTTAGGATCAGGCTGAAAAGTTGGGGAATTTAGGATAAGATCAGAAACTACCGACACTATCCCATGAAAGGAGCATAGTTCACTCAAGAATGTGAGCCAGCGGCGTGTATTGTGGACAAGATTGGCTTGGAAGTTGCCAACTTTGAAACAACTGTAGCCTT
>NZ_JBJMLX010000417.1:0-7154 GCF_045805085.1 Niastella sp. | reverse complement strand
GTATTTCGTTCTTTTTATTCTTTACCGGTTCATATCGCAATACTTCTTTGCCAGCTGCATTGGTAAGAACGAATAATATATTCTCCGGCGTTGTTTCTTTATCTACCGCTATAGACCTGGTATATAATTTTTCCGGCGATACCTCAACTACTTCATTAAGTAAAGATTTACCAGCACTATTAAATAGCTCTAATGTAAGTTCATGCTGTTTTGACGTGGCAAACAGTTTTATCACCAGGTTGTCATTGTCTTTCTCCAAATTCACCAGCAGGTCTTTTGATGCATTCTTCACCAGTCCCAGTTCGCGGTAAGGCATAAAATACTGGGTGAAGGTTTTTTCTTCATAAGGCATCAACCACGAGAAGTCGGGCTGGTTATCGGTGAACACGCCGGTCATCAGTTCAATATACGGACCATCTTCATCTGTCAGGTTGCGGTCCCAGGCAACCCCAAAATCACTATGGCCCCAGGTCCATTGTTTTTTACCGGGCGACACATGGTGATTGGCCACATGCAACACACCGGCTTGGGTATCGTGTTCGTACCCACCCACAAAATCATAATCTGAGTTGATGGCCATATACGAAGTAGGCACCGGGATGTTTTTGTAACGCGAGATATCTGTGCCGGGTGAATAATCTACTTTATAGTAAGTGCCCGTTGCAATGGGAAAAGTAGATACATCGCGTTTACCATGATCGAACACCGCATTTACATCGGGCGGAAATACGCTTTGGTAATCATCATTCACTTTTACCGCCGGGTTGGCCCACCATAAAAAAGTTTGTGGCAGGGGTGTGCGGTTGTACAATTGCGCTTTTATTTCCAGATAGGCTTTGCCTGGATGCAGGGTAAAACCAGCCATCCCTTTTGTGCGGAACATGCGCTCCACTTCGTTCACCCAAATGGTTTTGCTGCCATCTTCATGTTCTTCAATTGACCAGTCAACCGCTTCAAACGTACTGGGGCGATGGTGCTGCGGCCAGTTGAATTCAATCCCACCCGAGATCCAGGGACCACACAACCCCACCAGCGCGGGTTTTATTACCTGGTTGTAATAAATAAAATGCCGTCGCTTTATTTTATCATACGCCATCTGCACACGTCCGCCCAACTCGGGCAGGATCATTATTTTCAAATATTCATTTTCGAGGAACAACCCATTATAGGTTTTATCCTGTTTTTCATCATAGATCTTTTCAATAACCGGGTGCGGATACACTACACCGCTACTCCCCTGGTAGACTCTTTTTTCGAAGAACATCGGGTTTTTATCGGGCGCACCTATTCCATATGTTGGTATGGTTATATTTTCCTGCCACACTTTTACTCCTGAACTAGCCATTGTATTTGATTGTATTATTCGTTTGTTAAGTTGAGAGTTGACCAGTTAACCTGTTCACCAGTTAACCAGTTAACCTGTTAACCAGTTAACCAGTAAAATCAATGAAAGCCTCCACTTATTTCTTCTAAAGTTTTCCCTTTTGTTTCGGTTATTCGGTTCCGAATAAATAAGAATCCTAATATGCAAACACCGGCGTAGATATAGAACGGAACATAGGTGCCTAGTTTTTTCGCCAGGATGGGATAGGTGAACACCAGTAAAAAGTAAGCGGCCCACAACGCCAGCACCGCCACGGTGGTAGCACGCGCCCTGAGGTGATTGGGAAATATCTCTGCAATAAGCACCCAGGTCACGGGCGCCAGTGAAGTAGCATACAAGGCTATCCCGATCAACACAAAAACCGATACCATACCCGCCGCGGCCTGGTGCTGTAACAACAACGCCAGCACCACATAGATAACTGATAACCCCGCTGCACCGGCTAACATCAAAGGTTTGCGGCCCAGCTTATCAACCTGCCACATAGCCAGTAGGGTAAACAACAAATTCACGGCACCAATAGAAACCGTTTCAAACAATTGCTGATTGAGATTGGCGCCTACCGATTCAAAAATGGTAGACGTATAATTGAACACCACATTAATGCCGCAGAACTGCTGAAACACCGCAAGTATAATTCCAGGTATTATAAACCGGCGCACCGATGGCGACCAGATGCCGGCCAGGGAAACAGGCCGCGCCCCCTGTAATGATCTTTTAATATCCGTCACCGTATGTTCTGCATAATCGGGATTGCCGATCTTCCCTAAAATACGTCTTGCTCTCTCTTGTTGATTGGTCTGCATCAACCAACGCGGGCTTTCGGGCAACCAGATCACCCCCAACAGAAAAAACAACGAAGGCACAGCGCCCAGCCCAAACATCCAACGCCAGGCATTGGCGCCTGTATCGGCCAGGAAATAATTTACGAGGTTGGTAATTAAAATGCCAATTACAATAGTGAGCTGGTTAATGGCTACATTACGGCCACGCACGGCTGCGGGTGAGATCTCTGCAATGTACATGGGACTTAACATGGAAGCCATCCCCACGCCAATACCTGCGCCCAAACGCATGCTGATAAAAATGCCCAATGAATTTGCCAACCCCATCCCTACTGATGATAAAGCAAAGATGATTGCCGCCGTCATTAAACCAGGTCTGCGACCATATTTATCAGCGAGCGAGCCGGCAATTAAACAACCCACAATACAACCCAGGGCCAGGGAGCCTGTCAGCAACCCTTCCTTCCAGGGTTCCGCCAGATCAAAGGTCTTTTTTAAGAATGGCAAGGCACCGGAGATCACCGCAAAATCAAATCCAAACAAATAACCACCCAGCGCGGAGATAAAAGAGATGGCTAAGATATAGCTGGAATTAAAACGATGTTGGGTCATGGCAAACAATTGTTGTGATAATTCTTTTAATGAACAAATGGGTAACTGGTTACCCGGTAACCAGCCGGTGTACAAATATCAAAACCAGCGCGGGCGTTCATCCCTGCTAATGTTATAGTGGCGGTTTCGCCCGGTTTTAGCGTTGGCAGTTTTTGTTGTATCAATTTATTCTGCGCATTCGGCCAGGTAACTGAAAAACCGGTGATCGTATAGGAAGGCAGCTCATTTTTATTCTGTAACATTACCTGTACCGTTGTATCGTTCAGCTTTTTTACATTGGTAATAAGAATGGGTGATGCCAGTTGCTTGAACACATAGTAAGACGATTTCTTTTTAAAATACAGATCGGTAATACCGTGGATGCGCGCCTTATAATTATCGGAACCATCCTCCCCCATTTGCGTGCGGTAATCGTTCAAACAAAAATAGATGCAACCCACAATGTATTTCCGTTTAGCCCACTCGTGATAATGATAGGTCATGTCTTCAATCCTTCGCAGATCGCCACCGGCAAAACGAGGTTCACACAAACCGTTCTCCGTGATCAGCAAAGCGCGGTCGCCAATGCAACTTTCAATTTCGGCAAAATAAGCAGGTGTTTCCTGGGTACTTTTTCCATACCAGGTACCAATGTATTCATTCCAGGTTGGCAGATCGCCGATAAACGAGGCATCATGTTGTTTAAGCCGGAATGTTATGTTCGATACCACATTCGCCAACCGGGTACTATCCAGTGATCTTACAAACTGTTTTAATTGTTTGTATTGTTCAGGGGCAAGACTATCGCCATGCACTTCATTGCTGATACCCCAGGCAAAGATGCAGGGATGGTTATAATCGCGTTCGATCATTTCTGTAAACTGCTTACGCGCCACTTCTTCCAGTTGCGGCGTTAAATGCTCCGGTTGCTGCCACCAGGGAATTTCAACCTGCAGCAGTACACCTTTTTCATCGAGTTGATCGAGCATATATTCATCCACCTGCCAGTGAAAACGGCTCATGGTCACATTCAGGTCTTTAAACATGTTGGCAACGGAATCCATCACCCAACGCGGTTCGGCGCTGCCATAAGCCGGGTGGCTCGATGGCATGTATTCCAACCCGGGTAAACGCACCGCTTCGTTATTCAGATAAAGTTGTGGTCCGCGTAACTCAATCTTACGACAACCAAATGTATGGGTTACCTGGTCGGTAGGCTGATCGTTTTGCTGCAGCGTTACCTGTACCTGGTAAAGAAAGGGATCATTAAAATGCCAGAGATGCACTTTGCCCAGATCAAGCGTTGCATTAAAATCATCACCTGACTTTGTCAACGCTACTGATTGGGTGAGCACTGTTTTATTCGACCGCTTTTCATTGATCCGAACAACAGCCTGTACTGCTGTCACCTCTTCTTCCCACAATGTAAGATCAAGCTGTGCTTTGGCGGTTGAATCGGCGCAATTGACAGCAGGCGTAATATGCACGTACCGGATAGAAGGTTTGCCTGTTACCTGTAAGCTTACGCCCCGGATGATGCCACCATCGTTACACCAGTCGAACTTTTTTTTGTAAGGCAGATTGGTTTCAGAAAACGCATTGCTTACCGACACCACCAGTTTATTGGGCGAGCCGAATTTCACCTGTTTGGTAATATCCACATAAAATGTGGTATAGCCGGAATTGAGATGTGTGGCCAGTTGAGCGCCATTCAGGTAGATCATGGCATCGTGATAGACCGCATCGAATTTTAACCGTAGTTGTTTATTGCTGTTTTGCGCCGGCACCGTGAATGTTTTTTCATACCAGGCCAGTCCACTGTAATTCTCCAGTCCCTTCATTACATTCCAGGTATGCGGCACCTGAACAGTGGTAGCCTTAGCCGGCAACCCGGCAGCCCAGTTTGACGTTTGACCGGTATGGGTTGAATCGGAGATGAACCGCCAGTTCCCGTTTAAGGAAATGGTACTCCTTCCCTGTTGCGCATGAGAGAATAGCATACAAAATAGTAATACCAGGCAGCAACTGACCCTTTTTTTCATGAATGGAAGCATTGTTTTGATCGTATGAAAATTATTATACAAATATGCCGGATAGCAATAAGCAGGAAAATAGAGATTATTATTTATTTGATGGACAATATTATTTCCCGGGGGTATTATTTATCGATTATATTTATAGACAAATTAAGAAATTGCCTGCCATGCCTGTACCTAAAAAAAGAGAAGGTTTTCAGGGCCAACGGTCCATTGTGCTCCCACGGAAGATCGTAACCGAATTCAGCAACAGCCACACCATTGCATCCGGCATATACATTACAGATATCGGCTATTACCCCAAGGCAAAATACCATTACCGGCAGCGCACGCATGGCAGCGATCAGCATATTCTTATTTATTGCCTGGAAGGCAAAGGCAAGGTACAGGTAATGAAAAACAGTTATGACCTGCAGCCGGGTTCATTCATCATTATACCAGCCGGCACCGCCCATAGCTATTCCTCTGCCGAGGAAGATAGCTGGACAATTTACTGGATCCATTTCACCGGCGCCCTGTCGAAAAAAATGGTGGAAGCTTTTAAGCAAAAAATAAACGGTTATTGCAGCCGGGTGGCGTTCAAACAAAAACGGCTCGACCTGTTTGATGATATGTATGCCTGCCTGGAACGTGGTTATGGCAACGACAACCTGTGTTATGCCAATATATGTCTGCATCATTACATCAGCACCTTTTTGTACGACGATCAATTTAACCTGGCGGAGAAGGTGCATGCCGATGATCCCGTAGAATTGTCCATTAGTTTTATGCAGCAGCATATTGCCAAATCACTTTCGCTGGAAGTCATTGCGAAGTCGGTTAATTTTTCTGCGTCGCATTACTCTGCGCTCTTTCGAAAAAAGACAGGCTTTGCGCCGATCGAATATTTCAATCATTTAAAAATACAGCTGGCCTGCCAGTATTTGCATTTTACCGAATTACGGGTAAAAGAGATTGCCGATAAACTGGGCATTGAAGATCCTTATTATTTTTCGCGGTTATTTACCAAGTTGATGGGCATGTCGCCGAATCAATATCGTAGTAGTAAGCAGTAGCATGGCACTCAGTGCGTACAAATGAACGCAATTAACGATCCCATCAGCCTTGACCAAAATCAATTCTTCGCTCCCTCTCCCATTCTTCCTCATTTTTTCTATATTTTTTCAACTCACAATCGTTAGTTAATATTATTTTAGCGGTTCAGTACCAAAACCTTGCTAGAATGGGAAAATTTATAATCACCAAACGGGTGGATGGAGAATTTCAGTTTAGTTTGACGGCCGGCAATGGCGAAACTATACTCATCAGTGAAGGCTATTCCACCAAATCAAACTGCCAGAACGGAATTGATTCCGTAAAACGCAATGCACCAGATGATAATAAATATGATCTGCGGATAGCATCAAACGGAAAATTATATTTCACCCTGGAAGCGGCCAATGGCCAAACGATTGGCGTGAGCGAATTATACGAAAGTGAAACCGGCCGTAATAATGGCATCTTATCGGTTAAAACCCATGCGCCAGATGCTATTATCCAGGATGCAACTGTTTAGGATGTGCAGAGCAATTCAGCCAATGCGTTCCGAAAGGAGCGCATTTTTTATGTACTAGTTTTTTATTCCTCCTCAAGAACAAGGCCATACCGCTTGTACTTGTCCTCTGCCTCCCATTCTTGTCCCTTCCCCTTTACAAGCCTGAAAGTTTTTGCATCGGCGCCTTCCAGTTTGTCATCGTAGTGATAAACCACTTTATCATCTTTTACATATTCCACATAATGCTTAGCAGTATCCGGTGAATAAAGGATCTGTAGTTTATTAACATCAAGGCTATCCAACTTTTTACCTTCGTAGAAAACAGAATTCCTGTCAACACTATATCCGCCCTCGCAAAGCCTTTTAAAGGTTGCAGCATCTGCCCCTTCAACAATAACCAGGTTACCGCCATCTGAGTTGGCCAAAAAATGATAAACATTATTCCTATCCCGGAAATAGTCTGTTGAATCAATTACTTCATAAGAATTAATATCAACGATCTCCTCAAATGGCCTATCTATTGTTCCATCGGAAAAAGTACTGTCATAATATACTATGAACTCGCAGTTGCACGCACTCTTCCTTCTCGCTCTTGCCATAGCCAGTTTTCTTTCACAAAGCTTTCCTGACCGGCTGTGATAAAAGTCGTATTTCATAACAGTATACTTGGCGCTATCGGCGGGCTCCCTGGCAAAAACTTTGGGACCTTTTGTATTGGTACAGGAAAGAAATATGGTAAAAATGATAATCGAAAGTATAATATAGGGTCGCATACAATTTCGAAAATAATTATTTAACCGGGTTTAACCAAAACCCACCCTGTC
>NZ_JBJMLX010000416.1:0-45888 GCF_045805085.1 Niastella sp. | reverse complement strand
ACAAGTCTTAACATTCGGAGTCTCCGGTAATATTCGGGAAACCTGAGTTGTAAATTCCTGTGCCTTGATTCTTGTATCTGGTACCTTCTGCCTATAGTTTCACTATTTGCACTGCAGTACGTCCTCCATCTCCACTATACACTACCAGGTAATTTCCTTTGACCAACCAATTCGTGTTAATGGTGGTTTGCTGGCTGCCTTTGGCAACAGGTTGGGTTAACCATACCTTGCCATCGATGCCTGTAATTTGAATAACGGCAGTTTTTGTACTGGCTGCATGTGTAACTTTTATCTCACTGTTGTCGGTGATCAGCCGCGGCGCTACCGTAATAGTATTGGTATCATTATTTATAGAAAGCGTATGGCTGTAGGTGAACCGACCGTCTATGTCAACCATTTGCAGGCGATAATATAACAGGCCAGGCAATGGTTGATAGTCGGCTGTTGTGTAGTTGCCGGTACCTTCACCGGATACCATCACTTTTTGAATGGCATTGAAATGGATGCCATCTGTACTTCTTTCCACTATAAAATGACTGGTATTTAGTTCCTCAGCGGTTTCCCATTGCAATACAACGGTATTACCCCGGCGATTTCCGTTGAATTGCAACAGTGTCATGGGCAGTATGCCGGTTATAGAGCAATTTGTTACCACAAGCCTGTGCGTTTTGGTATTGATACAGCCGTTGATGTTGCTGGTTGCAGAAACAACATAATTCCCGAAATCGTTCGTCGTGAGCGGGGTCAGCCCAAGCGTATTACCGTTTACGATATTTCCGTTAGGACGTTGCCAGCTGTATGTATAATAAGGATTCACAGGCAGCGAAAGGGTAGTGTTGGTACCCACGCAAACAGTTCCGGCAACATGTACTGCCGGTACACTGAGTGTATCGATGATTACACTGTTTGAGAAGCTGTTGCCACAGGCATCGGCCAGCTGAAGGGTATAGGCGCCCGCGGTTAAACCTGAGAAGATATTGCTGTTTTGTAAAGGTGTGGTGGTGGCGCCAGCGGAGATACGGTACCTGTATGGCGAAACACCTGAATTGCTGTCTGGCAACAGTGCTATCGTGCGTAGATTGTTGCAAACAGCTATCGCCGGCGCCATTGCAAAAGCGGGTTGTGTATAAGCCGGTATCACAATGGTCGATTTTAATGTGTCACAGCTATAAGTGCTCATGCCTTTTAAATAATACCAGGGAGATCCCTGTTTGCTATAACCATAGTAATTGTCATAGGTGCCCGGCGGCAAATTCACAACCGAATCAGTTAATGGAAAATGATATGCGTTGAAAAACCGGTTACCGACCAGGATTTGACCATCATATAAGCCTGTGCTGGATTGAGCTGTAAAGATGATCTTGTTGTCATTGATACATCCTTTTTTTAGCGTAGTGGAAAAGGTAGAATGCCGCAATTCCGCCGGTGTTATGGTAAGGGTTACAGTAGAACGTGCGCCACAGGTGTCCACCGCGATGAGGGTATACGTGCCTGCGGTAAAATAATTGAGCGTTGCGTTGCTATTGTTAAAGGATAGGTTCTTTATCGTATCGGGATATGTGTAATTATGCACCGTGCCATCGGCAAATGTAACGGAAGGCGGCCCCGATGCTATAATGATATTAACCTGGGTGGGGTTGTTGAGGGATACTGTGACAGCGGTTGTCCCTTCTTTACAAACATAACCGGAAGAGCGGCCAACATATAGCTGCAACGCAGGCCGTTGTTCCCAGTTGAAATAAATACTGTCTTTTGAACAACAATCCTGTCGCACTACCCGGTAGTTATTGCCAGGCGGAAAACCGGAGAACGTGGAGTTATTGGTTTGTGTGGCTACTACTACATTCGCCGGACTAACCAGGTTATAGGTAATAGTGTTACAATGATATTTGTTAGTAGCGCCAGGACTATTGTCTGAATTCTGATCAAATGTATAGGTAAGCGATTGGCAACCACTCAGGATCCTGGTAGCGACCATATTCAGTCCATATAAATAGCCATTAGCAGATGTAGTGTACCCACAACCATTCGACATAGTGAAGGGAAGGGGATCCGATGCACCCGGAACGTGGTGGTACCTGAAACGGAAAGTATCTATAATTATATAGCCGAGATTGGGCGGGCGCAGTTCATTACTATTGAACACATGGGTTTGCGTAACACCATTAGGCAATGTCAATGTAATGGTATAGGGCGGTCGTACAGAGCCGTTGTTAGCTATAGCATAAGGAATGGAAAAAGAATCACACCCTTCATATTTGGGATTCTCCCGGTTTGCAAAAAATGAGCCGATATTCCCATCGGGTAAAGTAACGGTCCTGGTTTGAAAATTACCACAAGAGTCAGTTACCTGGTACGTATAAGAACCAGCCGGCAAACCGGTGAACACGTTGCCCGGTTGTGCGGGTACGATAACCGGTGATGGATTTACCAATGCGTAGGTAAAGGAGGGCCGTCCTTTTGTAACGGTTATCGTGATTTTACCATCGTTACCACCAGGGCAGGTGGGCGATGTAAGCTGTTCTGTGGGCACAGGTACGCCATATGAACCGGTAATCGTAAAGTTGGCGGTACTGGATGTATTACAATTATCTGTAACGCGAACGGTATAACTGCCGGCTGAGAGTGATTGAAATTGATTTGATGATTGGGTTGGTACCAGTACAGGGCCGGCTGTAATACTAAAATTAAAAGGAGCGGCGCCACCCGTTAGCTGTACAACAGCTGTGCCTGATGCCTGGCAACGGCTTTCGGTAGTTGTTACTTTCGTGATGGATAGTGGGATTGGGGCGGGACATTGTGAAAAAATATCATGGGTAAACAGTAATAACAGGGATACACATATGCCAGGTACGGAATAACGCATAGGATCAAATGGTTTAGACGCCAAGAACGACCATGCCTACCATTTATTGAAAGCGGGGAAATAGAAATATAATGCTAATATAAAAATGGGCCAACCGCTAACGGTAGGCCCTCTGTCAATAATCGAAGAGTGGGTAGAGCTATTTTAATAATCCTTCCAGCAATACGCCGTCACCGGCGGGCATGTTCAGATTTAATAATTTACTGATCAGCGGGGCAATATCAACTAAACCCATTTGCGGTATTACCACGCCTTTCTTAATACCATAACCAAAGGCAACAAAACCGGTTTGTATTTCTTTGAAGTCAGGGTAGAAACCATGGGTGCCGCCTTTGCCGGCTCGAATGAATTCACCACTGGTGGCGCCGGAAAAAGCATATCCCTGTTTGGCAGCTAACGCCAGAGTAGCAGACCCATCGGCGCCAATGGCATCCATCTCTTCCCTTGTTTTTATTATGAACGTCTTTTGTTGGGCCAGGGGCAGGCTGTTCAGTAACTGCAGTACTTTCTCTTTGGTTTGTTTGTCGTTTTTGTCTTTTAACTGCAGAAATGCTGCACCACCGGCTTGATGGAAATAAGCTTTCCAGTTTTCTGGTTTTTGCGGATCGTATAAACCGGCTTTTACCAGCAACACATTGGGCGCAATGTTTGAATGAATATCTACAAAACCATGATCACCGGTAACTATAAATGTGGTGTTATCGGCAATGCCTGCTTTTTGTACAGCTTCCCTGATACTCTTGATGGCTCTGTCGACTCCGGCAATAGCCGCGCGAACTTTATCACCATCACGGCCCTGCTCATGTTCAAAATGGTCAACCGTAACCAGGTGAACTGCGAGTAAAGCGGGTTTATATTGACGAATAAGATAACAGCTCATACGGGCCAGGTTTTCATCTATGCCCAGGTAGTCGCCGTTAAAATCAATTTCTTCCAGTTTGCCTGTCGCATGTTGTTCCACTTCTTCATACAATCCAGCGGGCGTTGCATTTTCCTGCAGGGCTTTCGACATCACGCGGTCCTGTCCTTTTTCTTTGGGCAGGTACCAGTATTCAGGAATGTTGTAGGTTGCTGGTCCGCCTACAGATACGGGCCAGAAAACAGCGGCCGTTTTCAACCCTTTTTCTTTTGCCACGCTGAACAACGTAGGCACTTTTATATTTTCATATTTCCACAACCAGTTGCCCGTAACACCGAGTGGTTCAGCAGGGGTGTTATAATAAACACCATGTTTCAGCGGCTTTACGCCGGTGATCATGGTTGTGTGAGAAGGGTAGGTGACCGTTGGGAAAACGCCTTCTACGCCATCGGCGTAAGAACCCGTTTCCATAGCCTGCCGCAAGTGCACCATGTTCCAGGAAGGGTCTTTGTAAAATTCAGGCCTTAACCCGTCGATACTGATCAGCACAACATGCGATTCCTGTGCAGCGAGTGAATGGCACAACAAAAAAGCACCAACTCCAAAAAGAAATTTCTTCATAATTAAGCGCGAATTTAAATGGTCTGGTTTCTGTTCAAAATGAATTTAATGTTATGATTATGTGTATGCTTACTATTTAGCAAATAACATCGAACAATAGACTATTAAAAGGGTTGCATGGTACTAGTAAAAAAATAGTTTTTTATATTGCCAATAATTTTTTATTATCGCATTACTGACTGTTTTTCAATTCCTGTTATTCTCCGCTTTTATCAAGATCGATGTTGAATCAGATTCTTGCCTGCATTAACTATTAAAATAATGATGCTGCCTGCAATCTCCCGGCCGTATGGCAGATGGAGCAGGTCATCGTATGTAACCAGAACGGCTGAATTAACTGAACTAAACGAACATGAGAACTATTATTGTGCTATTGTGCCAGCTATTACCTGCACTGGTTATAGCCAGGCCCGGGCAAACCGATTTTTTATCTGTACTGAAAAATGCCAACCGGGAAGACCGGCTCACTGTTGCCCGGAAGATCTATAACGATCAGATCATTCACCTCGATTCTGCACAGGCGTTTGTTGCATTGAACCACATCAGTCAATGGGCTACCAACATACATGATATGCCCCTGAAAATATTTTCGGTGATGGCCATGGGCGATTATCTCAAAGAATATTTCAGCAACCAGCGCAATGGCAAAGCGCTGGAATTCTTTACTACTGCACTCAATATGGCTTTGCGGCTGGAGATGAAAGAAGCTGAAGCGGAGATCTATAACAATATGGGGTGGTTGTATTACAAACAGGATAAATTTCCCCAGGCCTTTGAATATATGATAAGAGCCAATAATATTATCCAGAAGATAGGATATGAGAATTATCCATATGCAAGCCGTTATTTATATGATCTGGGTTATATCTATTGCGACTTTGGAAATTTCGATAAAGCAAAACTGTATTTATCGGAAGCCATCAGGTATCCATACAGCAATTCATTGTATGCCGTTCGCACGCTGAATACCCTGGGATTGGCTTACCGGGAATTGAAACAGTATGACAGCGCTATTTTCTATTTCACCAGGGGACTGGATACTGCCCGCGTCATCCATAATGTTGCCTGGACGGGTATCCTTTCGGGCAACCTGGGAACAGTGTATTACTTTTTAAAGCAGAACGACGAAGCTGTTCCTTTATTAAAAACTGATTACGAGCTAAGCATGGCCAGTAAAGAATGGACCAGCGCCGCCAATACCATCATCATGCTGGCCGATCTGGATCTGGATAAGCATTTGGTGCAGGCTGCTGCCTTAAAACTGGAAGAAGCGCGGGAGGTGATAAACAGACAGACCGACCGGCGGCCTTTTGTGTATTATGCTTTACAAAAGGCGCGCTTATTCAAATACCTGAAGCGGTACGACAGTGCTTTTACCTATCTGGATACTGCCCGGCGGGTGGTGAACAAGTTGAACCAGCGGCGTGATGCCGTCGTGTTCAGTCAGGCCGAACAGAAAGTAGCGGTGGAATTGCATTTGTCGGAAATGAAGTTGCTGGAGAGCGAGAAAAGCAAAATGGTGCTGGTACGTAATTTTATAATTGTGGTGATCCTGCTGGTGTTGATCATTGCCGCCCAGCTCATCTTCCGCCAGCAATTAAAGCAAAAGAAAAACAAAGAGCTGCTGAATAACGCCGTCAGGCAGTTGCATTATTATATCGACAGCGTGCGGGAAAAGAACCAGCTGATAAACCAGTTTAAACTGGAAATTGAACAGTTGCACGCGCAACCTGAACAGTACATGTTGCTGCAGGAAAAAGAGGCGATTGCTGCGAAGCTGAAACAGTATTCTATCCTCACAGAAAACGACTGGAATGAATTCAGGAACTTATTTGAAAAAGTACAAATAGGATTTTTTTCTACACTCAAACAACGCTTCCCCGATTTAACACCTTCGGAACAACGTTTACTTGCCCTGATGAAGTTACAACTGTCGAAACGGGAAATGGCCGGCATGCTTGGCATTGCGCCCGACTCCATTAAAAAAACACGACAGCGTATTCGCAAAAAAATTAATGTGGCGGATGATGCGGCCCTCGAAGAGCTGGTAGCCTCACTGTAGGCTTAAGGCCAAAAGTTCAACGCCTAAAGCGGTTACCTAAGCGCTGCAGCCTCACTAACGTGGGGTTGAGAAAGTATTGCTTTTTGCTTACAACTTTGGGTCAAACGTTAATGTGACACATTTATGTTATGTGTTATGGTTAAGTGAATACCTGTATAGGAGGGGATGAAAATGTGGAAAATCCCGTTTGTCCCGATGTTGTCCCGGTATTGTAGTCACCCTGTCTCCCCCTTTTTTTACTCTATTAACGTAATAATAATATATAGCCCAACTGTACTATTTGAAAAACGATCATGATCTGTTGGTTTTCGAAACACAGATCAGATTCCCGGATCAGATATAAATAATTTGACAACCAAAACTCAACTGTAACAAATGAGCCATTTTGTACGGGCAGTTATGTTATTGCTCATTATTGTTTTTCTGCTATCTGCAAAAAGTTTAGCCAACCCCGGCGACACTACCTGGGTACAGGCGCAAAATGATGTACAGCTCGACTGGTACAATGATTTCGACTCCCCTGTAAATTTTCCTTCCGGCACTGTTTCTTATCGCAAAATAATTATGGTATTTACACTGGGTAAATACCAGTGCCCGGCCGGTACGCAATATTGTGGCGACTGGGATTATACAGTACAGAATTTTTTAATGACGCCTACCGATACGTTTGAATTATCCCGGCTAATTACTCCATACGCCAATGCCTCTTATCCCAGAACACCCTTGGGCTGGAAGCAGCGGTATTATTTTGATGTAACAGATTTTTATCCCCTGCTGAAAAATGCAGCGACTATCCGGTTGAGTTATCATAACTACTCCGGCGGATTTACCGGTAATATAAAATTCGCTTTTATCGAAGGTGTACCGCCCCGCAATGTAACTGGTATTAAAAGATTGTGGCATGGCGCTTTTCCATTTGGCCGGTCCACCGACCCCATAGAGAATTACCTGCCAGCTACGACCTTAACCGTGCCTGCCAACACGCAGCAGGCTAACATGAATTTTACCGTTACCGGTCATGGCAGCGACAATACCGGTTGTTCAGAATTCTGCAGCAAATATTATCAGGTGTATGCCAACAACAGTTTAAAGGAAACCAAAACAATCTGGAAGGACAATTGCGGCAGCAATAATTTATATCCGCAGTCGGGCACCTGGGTGTACAACCGGGCCGGCTGGTGCCCCGGAGAACAGGTGACTACTAATGTTCATCCCCTGGGTGCCGTCACTGTGGGCAATCCATTGAATGTAGATGTGAATTTTCAAACATACACCGATAATGGCAATGCCTCCTACATTATTGAATCGGCGTTGTTCTTTTATGGGGCGTATAATCAAACTGTAGATGCAGCTGTTGAAAACATCATAGCGCCCAATGACTATGAAGGGAATTTTCGCGCCAATCCTATTTGCGGCAACCCGGTGGTGGTTATAAAGAATACCGGCGCCACTACCATTAATTCCGTGGATCTTCAATATGGGGTTGTTGGACAAACCCTGCAAACGTATACGCTCTCAGGCATGGCGTTGGCTTCCTCAAAAGATACCACCATCATTTTGCCCGATCTTTCCGCTTTAACAACCCTGCAGGCTGGTTCCATAAACAAATTTGTTGTTACTATTCAACAGGTAAATAGGAATTCTGACGGATATGCTGTTAATAACAGTATGGGCTCTTCTTTTGTAGCGGCGCCCGACTGGCCTGGCCAGTTTGCAATGGTTATAAAAAGTAATAATTATGCTGCGCAAACCAAATGGCGGATTGAAGATCTGAATGGAACTGTTATTAAACAACGCAGTCCAACCGCAGCATTGACAGTTTACACCGATTCCCTTGAATTGCCCAATGGTTGTTACCGGTTGGTAGTGACCGATGCCAATTGTGATGGCTTGTCGTGGTGGGCCAATACCGCTGCAGGAAAAGGTTACCTATATGCTGCCAAAAGAGATGGCGCCATTATTCCTTTCACCAATGGTTTGCCTGCCTATCCCGCGGCCTTATCGCCTGATTTTGGTTGTGGGTTCACGCAATATTTCCGGGTGTCAAATACCGTGGCGGCAGATCAATTGTTGTTACATGGTGAAGCCAAAGATACCAGCAACCTGCTGACATGGGAAACGTCGAAAGAAACCAATACCGATCATTTTGTCGTGGAGTATTCCACCAATGATACCATATACACGGCCATTGCCAATGTGAAAGCCAATGGCAATACCAATACAAAGTCAACTTATAACGCTGAACATAAACCACCCGTACACGCAGCATTTTACTATTACCGGTTAAAACTGTATTACACAGACGGCTCCTGGAAATACAGTAATAACATTCGTTTGTCGCCGGTAGCCAGTAGTGAATATGCAGTAGATGTACGCCCTGTTCCATTCGATGATGCATTAACCATTCGTATTACTTCGCCCGGTTCGCAAACGGCCGGCATTACCCTGTATGATGTGCAGGGACGGCCCTTGTATGCAACCACCAGCCAGCTGTCAAAAGGATTGAATGTGATCACTATTGACGCAAACCGGTTTGCGGCAGGTGTATATACGATCGTTATTCGCTCGGCGGAACAAAAGCTTGCCAGGAAAATAATTAAGCTATAAACCAAGCCTGGTTGCTACTATATGAAATTGTATTCGTTCAACCTTAATCCGATAGTTAACACAAAAAAACGTACATTTTATGAAGAGCCCAGATTCTAAACTAGTAGTAAAAATGCGTGCAGGCGATGTGTCAGCCTTTGATAGTTTGTATTGGCGTTATTACCAGGTGGTATACCGCAACATTCTGAAACTCACAAAAGACCCACTGGTGTCTGAAGACATCCTGCAGGAAGTATTCATCAGGCTATGGGAAAAACGGCAGGATATCAATTATGAACAGCCTGTTGTGAACTGGATCTTTGTCATCAGCTTTAATTTATCAATAGATTTTACCCGCAAAAAACTGCGGGAACAGGAGCTGCACCGGAAGCTGCTGGTCGACAGTGAAGCCATCCCTCAAAATGCCTCCGTATATGAAGAATATTACCAGTTACTTAAACGGGCTATAGATAACCTTTCTCCCCAAAAACAACGGATCATAAAACTGTGCAAGCTGGAAGGCTATACGTATGAAGAAGCGGCTGCGGAAATGAAGATCTCAAAACATACGGTGAAGGAATATTTGTCGGCGGCCATGGCCAGCTTAAGCGAATATATGCGTCAGCATATGAATAAGGCATCCGGGATGGGGTATGCGTTGTAGGGGGCAAGTTGATCAGTTAACCAGTTGACGAGTTGACCAGGGACGTTGATCGAGTTGACATAGTTGATGAGTTGAGAGAGGTTTGATAAGTTGACAAGTTAACATGTTAACAGGTTGACAGGTTGAATATTTTCGCGAGGTTGTATTACTCCCCCTCCACCGGAGGGGGTTGGGGGGAGGCCGGTATATAAGAGAGAGAGCTAAAAAAAGAAGCACAATCCTCCCCCCGAAAGTTCCGGTAAACCGTGTTTATAATATATAAAATCTAACTGGTGAAAGACAGACAGGATTATTTGAAATACTTGTTGGCACAGAAGAAATTGACCAGTGAAGAGGAAGAATGGTTGCTGAATTATCTGAACGATAAAGATATTTCAGACATTCAAAAAATAGCGGCTGAGGATTTTGAGACTGACATCACGTACATGAAGAAGAGTTTGGATAAAGTGCAGTCAGAAGCGATCCTGGAAAAGATCCACAGCCGTATTTACATCCCGACCCCAACGTTTACACAGGTTATCAGGTTGCATCGCATGAAACTGGCCATTGCAGCATTGATCATTATAATAGCAGGAACAGGGTATTGGTATCTTAATAAAAGCATGTTGTTTATGCCGGCGGATCAGGAGATCGTTATAACAGGTAAAAGAAAAACAGTCAGGTTACCTGATGGTTCAATGATAACGCTGGAACCGAATAGCAGGCTAATGTATCCAAACCGGTTTACCAGGAACACCCGGGAGGTGGAGTTAACCGGAGAAGCTTTTTTTGAAGTTAAACCCAATCATGAAAAACCCTTTATTGTTCATACGGCCAACATCATGGCCACCGTACTGGGCACTTCCTTTAATGTAGAGGCGTATCCCGATGGAATTGCCAAAGTAGTGGTGGCCACCGGCCGGGTGAAAGTACAAACGGTGAATGCTTCCAATGAATTGCAGGCCGTGATCATTAATGCGAACCAAAGCGTAACGTATAATATCACCATCAATGAAATTGAGAAGCGAAATGTGCCCGAAGAAGCGGTGTATTACAAACAGCGGAACAGTGGCCGGTTCAGTTATGCCGGGGTGCCGGTCGCAAAGGTGATACAGGAAATGGAACGGTATTATCATACCACAGTCTTCTTGCAGGGAAATATGAGCGGCTGTGTTTTTTATGGGTATTTCAGGTTGAATGACAACGTAGAAAGGGCATTGAGCCTGGTAGCCCTGTCGTTGAACGCAACAGTACAAAAGACAACTAACAATAAAGGATATATTATTACCGGTGGCAATTGCCGGTAACTCACTCAGTTGGCATTGAATTCCTAGAAGCTTTATTATCAAATATTAACCCAGAAACGGTATGTACAGAACAATACCACATGCATCTTATTGCCCTGCCGGAAAAAGGCTAAAGACCCTATGGCTCCTGATGCTGCTACTATGTGGCGCAACCGCCCAGCTGATGGCTGGTGGCGTGAATGCGAAGAAAAGACAGAATGTGCTGGATAAGATCATCTCAATTGAATTAAAGAATGTGGTATTGAAAGATGCGCTGGATAAGATCGGCAGCACGGCAAAAGTATATTTTGTTCATACCAATAATGACGTATTGCTGAAGAATAAAGTAAGTATCTCAGCACGCAGGCAAACTGTAGGCGATGTGCTGAAGAAAATATTGTCTCCCTATGCACTATCCTGGATCGTGGTAGATGACCGCATCATTGTGCGGCCCGAAAACAACGTACCGGTGCGGCAGGTTTCTGCGTCACCTGGCGAACCCACGCACTCGATGAATGAAATAACCGTAAAGGGAGTGGTGACCTCCGAAAAGGAGGTGCCCCTGGCAGGTGTTTCGATCCTCGTAAAAGGCTCCAACCGGGGTGTGGCCACGAATGAGAAAGGAGAGTTTGAATTGAAAAATATCAGCAGCGACGCGGTGCTGGTATTCTCAGTTACAGGATATGGCACCGAAGAAGTAAAAGTGAGTAACTACAAGGATGGTTTTATTAAATTAAAACTAAAAGAAGAAGCCACCAGTATGGACCAGGTGGTGGTGACCGGTTATCAGAATGTTGATAAGAAAAAGTTTTCCGGTTCGTCCGTACGACTGAAGATGGATGATATAAAAATGGATGGCACTACCGATGTGAGCCGCATGCTGGAAGGCCGTGCAGCCGGGGTATCGGTACAAAACGTGTCAGGCACCTTTGGTGCAGCGCCTAAAGTGCGGATCCGCGGCGCCACTTCTATCAATGGTGATAACAAACCGTTGTGGGTGGTAGATGGCGTGGTGCTGGAAGACATTGTGAACATTTCAAACGACCAGTTGTCGAGCGGTGATCCTACCACGCTGTTAGGGTCTGCTGTAGCCGGTTTGAACGCCAACGATATCGAAAGCTTCGATATTCTGAAAGATGCCGCTGCAACCGCCTTATACGGCGCCCGGGCCATGAACGGGGTAGTGGTAATTACTACCAAAAAAGGCCGGGCGGGTAGAACATCTGTAAACTATACAGGTAACTACAGCACCCAGTTTAAACCAACTTACAACGATTACAATATTATGAATTCGGCCCAGCAGATGTCGGTGCTGGGGGAACTGTACCGGAAGGGGATCCTAACTTCCGACATTCTTGACAGAGGTGATATAGGCGTGTTTGGTAAAATGTATTCGAAGCTGAACGAGATGGATGCCAGGGGCAATTTCGTGCTGAAGAATTCACCGGCAAACATTGAATCATTCCTGTTGCGGTATGCCAATGCCAATACCGACTGGTTCGACCTGTTATTCCGGAATAATTTTATGCAGGAGCATTCTCTTGCCATCTCATCCGGTACTGATAAAACCCAGTCCTATTTTTCTACCAGTTATTACGGCGATAATGGCTGGACGATCGCCGACAAAGTAAGCCGCTATACCCTGAACTATCGTAATAACTATAAGTTCAACGATAAACTGAGCGGCGGATTCGCTACCGTGGGTTCTGTTCGTCAGCAAAAAGCGCCTGGCTCGCTTACCCGTAGTGGCAATCCCGTAGAAGGGAAGTATGATCGTGATTTTGATATCAACCCGTTCAGCTATGCGCTGAATACCAGTAGAACCCTTACCGCTTATGACGAAAAAGGTAACCTGGAATATTTCCGAAGGAATTTTGCCGATTTCAATATCCTGAACGAGTTAAAAAACAACTACCTCGATCTGAATATCATTGATCTGCGGTTACAGGGAGACCTGGCTTACAAGTTTGCAAAGGATTTCCGCTATGAGTTTGTAGGCGCTATGCGGTATGTAAAGAGTACCCGTGAGCACCAGATCACCGAGCATTCAAATATGGCGAATGCCTACCGGGCCGATCAAACATCCACTATCAGAAATAACAATAAATTCCTGTACCGCGATCCCGACAATCCCGAAGCTTTACCGGAGGTAGTGTTGCCCTATGGAGGTTTCTACAATCGTGCCGAAGACGGCCTGGTGAACTTTGATGTCAGGAACAGTTTGAACTATACAAAAAACATTGGCAGCAAACACGCTGTTAATACATTGGTTGGTCAGCAGATAAAATATGCCGACAGACAACATTTCTCCAATACCGGTTATGGATATCAGTATGATAATGGCGGGGTGCCGTTCGTCAATTACAAAATTTTGAAACAAACGATCGAGTCGAATTTTCCTTATTATGAAATGAGTAAAGAATACGATCGGTTTGTGGCAATGTATGCATCAGGCACCTATACCTATGATTCAAAATATAATTTCACCGGTACAGTACGCTACGATGGCAGCAACCGGTTGGGACAATCATCAAAAGCCCGCTGGCTGCCTACCTGGAGTGTAGCCGGTTCCTGGAATGTAGACAGGGAACCGTTTATGCAGAATTATCCCTTTGTTGATTTTATGACCGTGCGTGGTACGTATGGATTAACTGCCAGTATGGGGCCTGCCACCAACTCGAGCATTGTATTGAAGAATGCTACTTCCAACCGGCCTTATGCAAACGAAACCGAGTCGGTGATCCAGCTGATTAATCTGGAGAACAGTGATTTGACCTGGGAGAAATTATATACCACCAACCTGGGTGTTGATGCCGGCTTTCTGAACAAACGCATGAACGTGAGCCTTGACGTGTATCAGCGAAAAAGTTTTGACCTTATCAGCAACGTCAAAACTTCCGGTATCGGTGGGGAAGCGTATAAAGCGGCCAATTACGCCGATATGGATTCAAGGGGCCTGGAAGTACTGGTAAGCGGACAGATCATCCATCAAAGGAACTGGGGCTGGAAAACAACTTTGACCTTTGGTTATAATACTACGAAGATCACCAATGCGAAAAATTCGCCCAACATCTTTAGCCTGGTAGGCGCAGAAGGTGGCAATAAAGAAGGCTATCCCGTTCGCAGTTTGTTTTCTTTAAAATACAAAGGGCTGGAACCTTTCTCTGGTTATCCGCAGTTTGTTGATGATGAAGGCAAAACCAGTTCAACCGTTTACATGCAGTCGGAGTCAACTGGTAATTTGAAATATGAAGGCCCGGTTGATCCTACCATCACTGGCGGTTTTTCAAACACCTTTAGCTATAAGGCATTTTCACTGAATGTGTTTGTTACTTACCAGGTTGGTAACAGAATACGGTTGTACCCGGCTTTCAAAACCAGTTACTCCGATCTGGATGCCATGCCCAGAGAATTTTACGATCGCTGGGGTATGCCTGGTGATGAAAAGTATACCAATGTTCCCTCGATACTGGATGCGTTTGCCCAGTCACAGTTAAACGGTGCCTATCCTTATAACAACTATAACTATTCAACACAACGGGTAGCCAAAGGCGACCTGGTACGATTGAAAACCGTATCGCTGGCATACATGCTGCCCAATACAATGGCGAACCGTTTTGGATTGGCCAGTGCAAGTGTAGCTGCTGTTGCTACCAACCCCTGGTTAATATATAGCGATGAAAAACTTCGTGGACAAGACCCTGAGTTCTTTAATTCCGGGGGCGTAGCGCAGCCGGTGCAAAAGCAGCTCACTTTATCATTGAAAGTTGGATTTTAAAGGCAGAGGGCAGAAGGCAAAAGCCTCGTCGCGGCAGCCAGAAACACGGCAACTGGTAACCTGAAACTTGTAACAGAAACTTGAATTATGCAAAGGACATTATCATATACAGCATTCATATTATTATTTGGAATAACGGGGTGCAAAAAGTTTTTAGGAAAGAACCCCGATAACCGGGCGGCCCTCGAATCGCCGGAGCAGGTAAGCCAGTTGCTGGCCACTGCCTACCCGCAGAGTAATTACATGGCTTTTACCGAATCTATTTCAGATAACGTAAATGATAAAGGGGCCGGCGGCCAGGACCTTACCACAGTACAACCTTACTTTTTCAAGGACGTAACCGAGAATTCACAGGACTCGCCGGAGGGATACTGGAACGCCTGTTATTCGGCTATTTCTGCCGCCAACCAGGCTTTAGAGTCTTGTTTTAAAGCGCCTGATACAGCGAACTATTCTTCGCAAAAAGGCGAAGCGTTGTTATGCCGTGCCTATGCGCATTTTATGCTGGTTACTTTATTTGCAAAAACCTATGATCCCAATAGCGCTAAAACAGATCTGGGTATTCCTTATGTGCTCACGCCCGAGAAAGTAGTGTTTCAGAAATATACCCGTAAAACGGTAAGCTATGTGTATGAGATGATCGAGAAGGACCTGCTGGCCGGTTTGCCCCTGCTGGATGATACCCGCTATACTGTTCCCCGTTATCATTTTACCAAAGCTGCCGCCAATGCATTTGCCGCCCGTTTTTATCTGTACAAACAGGAGTATGCAAAGTCGCTCAGTTATGCCAATGCGGTGTTTCCCGGTAGTAATGTTACGGCCATTTTACGCCCATGGAACAGCACGTATTTAACACTCACCTATAATGAACTCTGGGCCCGGTATGCAAAAGCTTCGGAGCCGGCTAACCTGTTGCTGGTGGAAACTGCCAGTTGGTGGGCAAGAAATTATTTCAGCGAGCGGTATGCCATGGATGCTAATAAAAAAGCGGAGATCCTGAGTTCCAATGTTACCGGTGGTACATATGCCTTTACCCGGCAATCCTATACACTGGGTACCAACAACTATATGATACCAAAGATCAACGAATATTTTGTTCGGGTATCAGTAAACGCAACCATTGGTGTAGGTTATGTAATGGTGCCCCTGTTCACGGCGGAAGAAGTGTTGTTTAACCGGATTGAAGCCAACATCTACCTGAATAATATTCCGGCAGCGGTACAGGACCTCAATGACTATGCCTCCACCCGCATATTCAATTACGATCCGGCCAGTAACACGATTACCACCAGTAAGATGCAGAATTATTATGGCGGTGATGAACGGCAGGCCACCCTGGCCACGCTGCTCGATTTTAAAAGGGCAGAGTTTGTACAGGAAGGCATGCGCTGGTTCGATCTGTTGCGCTATAACCTGCCGGTTACCCACACCACTACAGACGGACAAAAAATGGTGCTTGAAGCAAATGACAAACGCCGCGTGTTTCAAATACCTGAGTCGGCAAAATTATCCGGTGTAGAATTAAACCCACGTTAAACCCAGCAATGATGAGCAAAATACAAACCAACAAGCAACCCATAGCCAAAGTAATACCTATCACTTTTGCCCGCGGCTGGAAACACATGTACCCATCGTACGACGAGCTGATCATGGATAACAGGGTGCCCCGTTGGTTAGTACCCTTGTTGGAAAGACTTAAACATGTAAAAAATTTCCTGGTGAACCATACGCAAAAAATAGTCTTCTTTTTCTGCCTTATTGCATCGCTGGCGGCCTGCAAAAAGGACTCGCTTGATAAGGTAGACAGCATTCCCGGTCTCGGCGGCGACACCTGGGGGGCAACTCCAATAGACAAATGGATCAATGATAGTTTAACCATACCCTTCAATATAGCCGTAAAGTATAAATGGGACCAGTTTGAATTGAGCCTGAACAAAACACTGGTGCCGCCAAAAGAAGATAAGATCATCCCGGTATTAAGTTCCATAAAGAAAGTGTGGCTCGATACGTACATCGCCGAAAAAGATTCGATGTTCATGAAAAAATATGTGCCCAAGTTCTTTGCGCTGGCCGGCAGCGCCAGCTGGAATACCGATGGTACTATCACCCTGGGAACAGCCGAGGGTGGAAGAAAAGTGGTTTTGTATGTGCTGAATGATTTCAGGATAAAGGGCAGCCCGGATTACAAGCCTTCCGACTCTTTCAATATCAAACAAATGTTCCACACCATTGAACACGAGTTCGGGCATATTCTTCACCAGACCATTATGTACCCGCAGGATTTCAAATCTATTACCGTGGGCTTCTATACCTCGAACTGGAATAACGTCTCAGACGCCAATGCCAATAAGGACGGGTTTGTGACGGCTTATGCGGAATCGGCGCCCGATGAGGATTTTGTAGAAATGATCGCCATGATGCTGATAGAAGGAAAAGGCGGTTTTGACGCCATCGTGAACCGCATTCCACCAGGCACCAGTGCTAATAATGTTACCCAGGCCCAGGCGGTGAATAAGTTGCGTCAGAAGGAAGCCATCGTAGTTAATTATTTCAAGGATACCTGGGGCATTAATTTCTATAGCCTTCAAACCCGCGTGCGTGCACAAGTTGAAAAATTAATCAAGTAAGCAACAATGAAAAGAATAGCATCATATATAGTACTGGCAGCAATAGCTTTCAATAGCTGTAATAAAAAAGAAGATAAAGTTTTCGATAAATCAATCGATGAACGGCTGAATGAAACGCTGGCTGCAGATCAAAAAGCATTGACAGGTGCTCCATACGGTTGGAAAGGTTTTATCTACCCCGCAGGGTTAAAGGGTGGGGTAGTAGCCTTTTACTTTAAATTCAACGACAGCAACCGCGTGGAAATGTTCTCTGATTTTGATGCCGCTTCGGCTGTTACGCCCATGACGGCCAGTTACCGGTTGAAAGCATTACAACAACCTTCGTTGATCTTCGATACCTATTCTTATGTACATGTGCTGGCCGATCCTGATGGCAGCGTGAATGGCGGTGATTATGGCGCCGGGTTGGGCTCTGATTTTGAATTTGCCATCGATAGCATGGCAAAAGATTCTGTAAAGCTGACCGGCCGCTTTAATAAAAGCAAGGCCTTCCTGGTAAAAGCCACGCAGGCGGAGATGCAGAGTTATTATGATAAGAAATATTCAAACCGGCTGTTTGCCAACATCAGCAAATACACCACCTATTTCAAACGACTGGTAATTGGTAGTTCACAATATGAGATAAAGGTGGATCAAACAACGCGTACCGTCACCCTTACCTGGGTGGATGATAAAGGTGCGGTACATTCAGTTACCACCGGTTATTATTATACCACGGATGGTATTGTCTTGTCACCGGCTATTGTAGCTGGCGCCAATGTAATTTCATCGTTGAATAATATCAGTTGGAGTGGCACAGGTCCTACGATGTCATTTACAATAAATGGTACGGCTTCTTCTATTGTAGGCGCCGTTGAGCCAATAAACATTGATCCGGATGCGCCGCAGCGCTGGTGGCAGTATGCGCTCGATCAGGATGGTTACTGGATCTCCCCCAAAGGTTTTCATGTGAATGGTGTTGATGATGCCTATGGCATTACAAAGACAGCCAATTTTTATTTCCTGATGTACCAGCCGCAACGTGGCACCCAATCAGGTATTGCCTATGACCTGGCGGGTACGGTAAAAGTGGTGAACAATGCTTTGTCATTACCCTACGGTATTGCTTACCGACCACCAAATTTCACCGGTGATGGCCGTGTATCATTCTCTTATTTTGGTACGCTGGGTACAGTACCAACGGCAGATTCAATCCCGGTATATAAAACAGCTATCCAGTTCACCGATGCCAGCGGGTATTACCTGGTGCGTATCGATTCTACTCACTACGACATGGTGAGTGCAAAAGATGGAAAGGCCTGGATCTCCTGGCAATATTAATAACAACGATTGTTTGCCATTAAAAACATATTAAGAAGAAAAACCACCCCATGTATACGGCCCTGTGAAAACCATTTTTGTGATGTAAAAAACTACAAAATTAAACTGCTATGAGAGCACCATTTATCAGCCGGTTATTGACGCTGTTACTGTTTATCACCGGGGCCCAGGCATTGCGGGCGCAGGTAGACCCGCATTTTACGCAGTATTACGTGTATCCCTCCTGGTTGAATCCGGCGCTTACCGGCGCCTTCGATGGGGATTACCGCATTTCAGGTATTTACCGTAATCAATGGGGCAATATCAGCAAACCCTTTTCTACGGTTGGGTTAGGCGGTGAGATAGTTACCAATAATAATGTGAACCTGGGCCTCAACCTGCTGAACCAGACTGCCGGGGATGGTGGTTATTATTATACGACTGCTTATGCCAATATAGCCTATACAGGAGTACGTTTCGGCCCCAATGAGAACCATCACATCGTAATGGGTTTACAGCTGGGGATGATCCGGCGTGGATTCAATGCCTCCAAGTTCACATTCGGTGATCAATGGGACCCTATTACCGGTTTTAACCCCGGTTCCTCCACCGATGGTTTCAATAAAACAAAAACAACCTCTTTCGATGCCGGCGCCGGTGTGCTCTATTTTGATGCTACGCCGGGCAAAATGGCCAATGTGTATGCCGGGTTCTCCGTGTCGCATCTTACCAAACCAAAAGATTATTTCAGCAGTAATGCCAATGCGCAATTACCGATGCGGTATACCGGTCACGCAGGTGTGCGCCTTACTTTATCGGAGGTGTTCAGTGTTACCCCGAATGTGTTGTATACAAAGCAGGGAACTGCAGAGGAGAAAATGGCCGGCGCTTATGTACAGTTGAATGCGGCCCCTGGCACAGATGTAATGCTCGGCGCTAACTATCGCATTAATGATGCCATCTCACCATTTGTTGGTTTTACGCACAATAACATGGTGCTGGGCCTTAGCTACGATGTTAATACATCAGAGCTGGGCAAAATGGCTCATGGCAGCAACAGTTTTGAGCTCTCACTTTCCATTACGGGCAGGAAAAAGATCAAGACGCCTGAAGAACATTTCATCTGTCCGCGATTGTAAGGGCGGTTGAGCTTCGCGAGGAAGCTATTGTGAAGAATCTTTAAGGCAGGGAACGTATTGACCATTCACCATTGACCATTCACGAAAATACTGTGATGAAAAAAATAATTCTTATACTGCTTATAGTGCCCGGTTTCATCGGAGCCCGGGGCCAGTTTGTAACAGATTATCTGAAGGCTGCTGATACGTACTATAAAAAAGGCGACTATTATTCTGCCGCCCGGTATTATGAAAAATACCTGAGCTCAAAAGACACAAAGAAAAAACCAGACGAATACAATCCATATAATGTAAAACCAGTAGCGGAAAAAGGGAAAGCCGCCATCCCCAATTCACAACAGGCCGTATACAACCTGGCCGAAAGCTACCGGTTGTTGAACTTCCCGGTGAAAGCGGTTACGTATTATGAACAGGCGGTTAGTTACAACAACAGTCAGCTGCCATTGGCGCAGTATTATTATGCCGCCACTTTACGGGCATTGGGTAAATACGATGAAGCGGAAAAGACCTTTCAGGGTTTCCTGGACAATTATAAAACCGAAGATGGGTATGCCAATTCCGCCAAAAGCGAAGTGCTGAACCTGCATTTTATCAGGGAGCAGTTAAAGCGTATCGATCTGTCATTATATACGGTAGAAAAGCAAGGCCCGGCCATCAATCCCGGCGGCGCCAATTACGCACCGGTATGGTTGAATAAAAATACCCTGCTTTTTACTTCTACCCGGGTAGAAGATTCCCTAAAGAACAAACCCTTTTTTAACCGCCTGTATGAAGCGGTTTACGATAATGATGCAGTTAAGGAGGTTACCAGGTTGGAGTTACCACAAAGCGTAGGAATCCACCAGGGTGTCGCCAGTCTTTCACCGGATGGCAACACCTTGTTCCTGACACGCTGGTTGATTGTTGGGGGAAAGAAAACATCGGCCATTTATGTAAGCAAAAAACAAGATAAGGGCTGGGGCGAACCGGTATTAATGGATACAATGGTGAACACGCCCGGTTATAACGCCCAGCAACCATTTATGCTGGCCGATGGCAAATCTTTATTATTCGCCAGCGATAGACCAGGAGGCATGGGTGGATTTGATCTGTGGTATGCTACATTGGATGCCACCGGTAAACCGGAGAAAGCGGTGAACCTGGGCAGTACGATCAATACTATCAAAGATGAACAGGCTCCTTATTATCACGATGCCTCCGGCACCTTGGTATTCTCCTGTAATGGCCGGGTGGGCATGGGTGGTTTTGATTTCTTTTACACCAAAGGAACGTTTGATGCCTGGGCCGAGCCGGTGAACTTCGGCTACCCGGTTAACTCCATAAAAGACGATATCTATTTTGCCAGCCGCGGCAGCGAAAAGAATTTGTTGCAGGATGTATTGTTAAGCTCTGACCGTTCTGCAGAATGCTGCCTGGAATTGTTTACGCTTACCTACAAACCCGTTGAGGTGGTGAAAAAAGACAGTGTGCCTCTTCCTGTTATTCCGCTGCTTAAAGAAGAACCAAAAGTGGAAGCAGTGATCGTGATGGAAAATGTGTACTACGATTTTGATAAGTCAAGTCTGCAAAAGGAGTCATTCCCTGCACTGGACAGACTGGTTGCTTCGCTGAATCAATATCCCACCCTGGTGATAGAGATCAGGGCGCATACAGATAGCAAGGGGGAGGATAAATATAACATGGACTTATCCGAAGCCCGTGCCAAAACAGTGGTGGATTATTTGATAAGCAAAGGCATTGATAAAAGCCGTTTGCAAAGCAAGGGTTATGGCGCCTCCATGCCTGTCGCTCCTAATAAACATGAAGATGGTAGTGATGATCCTGACGGTAGACAGAAGAACAGGCGTACGGAGTTTAAGGTGTTGAGTAAATAGTTGATCAGTTGACGAGTTGACGAGGCTAAAACTGCCGATTGCCGAAAAAACAAATGCACATGAAAAAGATATTGACGCTTGGTTTAGCTGTGGTCTGTTTGAAACTAAATGCACAACAAAAACCGCACTACACCCAATACATCCTGAATCAGTATATTCTGAATCCGGCATTAACCGGTATTGAGAATTATACGGATATCAAGTTGAGTCACCGGCATCAATGGGCGGGTATCGATGGCGCGCCGGTTACTACCTATCTCACGGTTCATACGCCATTAGGTAAAAAAGATTATCGCACCACGCCCACTTCTTTTGCAATGCCGGGTGAAAACCCAAGAGGGGAGCGGTATTGGGAAGAATATACTTCGGCAGAACCGCACCATGGTATTGGGTTGCAGATCATCAATGACCAGGCCGGGCCGCTTGCTACATTCTCTGGGTATGTTACCTATGCTTATCATATTGGTATCAGTCCGCGTACAAGCATTGCCGCTGGTTTTGGCGCCGGGTTTTCCCGGGTAGGACTGCATACTGATAAGCTGCAATTTGCTGTACCGGTTGATCCGGCTGTGTATAACAGCGGAACGCTCAACAAATTCAACCCTGATTTCAGCGCCGGATTATACCTGTATTCAGCCGATTATTTTGTTGGGTTATCCGCTCAACAGATCGTTCCGCAGAAAATTGATTTTGTAGAAAATACGGTGAAACAAAGCGGTGGCCGGTTACTTCCTCATGTGTTCGCTACAACCGGCTACCGTTTTTTATTGAATGAAGATCTCAATTTTATTCCCTCTGTGTTGGTGAAATACATCAATCCATTGCCGGTGCAGGTAGATGTAAACGCCAAACTGCAATACCAGGATTTTTTATGGTTGGGCGCCAGCTACCGCATGAAATATGGGTTTGCCGGCATGGTGGGCATCAATGTATCGAACAGAGTGCAGGTGGGATACTCCTATGATTATTCTACCACCGCCCTGAACCAGTATAGTCATGGTACGCATGAGCTTGTAATTGGGTTTATCATCGGCAATAAATACGACGATGGATGTCCGAGAAATGTTTGGTAAAAATTCATTAGCTAAAAGAAATTAATAAACGATGTTTTTAAAGAAATATGGTTGTGTAGCGGTGCTGGTTTTATTGCAGGGATTTTTTATCCGTGCAATTGGGCAACAAATGCCTGTTAAGCGATGTGCAACCATGGAGGTGCTGCAACGTTCCCTTGAAAAAGACGAGACCCTGCGCGCGAGATATGAAAACGACAAACTGTTTATTCAACAACTGGCGGCTGAACGGGCCAGTGATCCAGGCGCCCGGGTAGAAGCGACACCGGTATACATTCCGGTGGTATTTCATATTGTGCTGTCCGATCCCAATGAGGTGACGGATAAAATGATCGAAGATCAAATGAAGGTGTTGAACAGGGATTTTGCCGGGTTGAATGCCGATTCGGTAAATATTTTGCCAGCATTCAAACCCTTGTTTGGTAAATCAAAGATCCAGTTTGTGCTGGCCAAACGTACACCAGCCAATCAACCTACCAATGGTATTGAGCGGGTGGTGACTACGCAGCAATCTTTTACTCAGGCAAATAATTATGTAAAGCATGCCAGTACGGGGGGAGCCAATGCCTGGAATTCCTCGAAGTATATGAATGTATGGGTGTGTACGCTGGGTGGCGGGTTACTGGGCTATTCAACTTTTCCCGGTACTTCATCCGCAGATGAACAGGGGGTTGTTATGTACAGTGCAACCCTGCCAGGAGGTTTACTCGCTGGTTATAATGATGGTCGTACCCTTACCCATGAAAGCGGGCATTACTTTTTCTTGTTCCATATCTGGGGCGATGATGATGGCGCCTGTACCGGCAGTGATAATGTAAACGACACGCCGAACCAGTCAGATGCTTCTTCGGGTTGTCACAGTGGCGTAGTTACAGATGCCTGTTCGCCTGCAGCGCCTGGCATCATGTATCAGAATTATATGGATTACAGCAGCGATGGTTGTATGGCGCTGTTCACACTGCAACAGGTAACCAGGATGGAAGCTGCGCTGAATGGTTACCGGTTATCGCTCACTACCTCCAATGGCGCGGTATCGCCCCTGAAAGATAATGATGCGCAAATGGTAAGCATCGATAACCCGGTAAACCGCGTGTGCGATACAAAATTCCAGCCTTCTATTACCATTCGCAATTACGGCGCCCTGCCATTGACATCCCTGGTGATCAATGCCAGTGTTGACAATGGCCCCGCGGTGCAAACCCAATGGACCGGATCGCTGGCCAGTTTGTCGACCGCAGCTGTTACCTTAAATCCAATTACAACGGGGAGCAATGGTTCTCATACGCTCAAAATACAATTGACCTTACCCAACGGTACTGCTGATCTGGGACCGGCGAATGATACGTTAAGCAAGTCATTTGTATTTCCCACAGCTCTGGCGCCGCCATTGACCGAAGGGTTTGAATCGGAAACATTTCCAGCAGCCGGCTGGGAGATAATCAATGCCGATGGTTCCTATACCTGGGAACGAGTGACCGGCATAGCTAAAACAGGCCATGGGGCTATAGTGGTGCGCAACAATGACTATACTCAAAACGGACAAATAGATTACCTGCGAATGCCGCAGATCACGCTGGCCAATAGCGATTCTGCTTTCCTGACCTTCCAGGTGGCAGCTGCGATAAAAACCGCTACAGGTACCTTGTTCAACTATTGGGACACCCTGCAGGTGCTGGTTAGTACAGATTGCGGTAACAGTTTTACCAATTTGTATAAGAAATGGGGCGGCGCCCTGGCTACCCGCAGCGCCCTTACTACCAGTGAATTTATTCCAACCGCCAGTGAATGGAGAAAGGATTCGGTGAACCTCACTCCCTGGATCAACAAAGGACCGGTGATGATCGCGTTTGCCAATTC
Organism: Niastella sp.; assembly: GCF_045805085.1. Classification (NCBI taxonomy): domain Bacteria; kingdom Pseudomonadati; phylum Bacteroidota; class Chitinophagia; order Chitinophagales; family Chitinophagaceae; genus Niastella; species Niastella sp. Next base: position 21,321 of record NZ_JBJMLX010000416.1, on the reverse strand, counting down.
AACCGGCAATGAAAATAATATTTACCTGGACGATATCAACCTGTATACAAAAGGCAGTAATGCCAACCTGGAAAAACAGGGCTGGCAGATTACGCCAAATCCGACAGGTGGCCCGCTTGCTGTACAATTCATAAATACCCCGGTAAACCTGAAGGCGATCATTGTGCTGAACAGTACCGGTCAAAAAGTAGCGGAGAAAGTTATCAATAACAATACGCCGGCAACCCTGTATCAATTCAACCTGAACGGCTATGCCAGCGGGGTATATGTTGTAAGATTGGTTTATAGTGATCATACTGTATCCAGGAAGATCATTCGTAAATAGAAGTATCGGGGTCCGCATATAAAACGATTTTGAAAATAATTAATAAAAGCAAAGCCTTTACTGATGAACACACAGCACAGGAATGACCTCAGCCCTAACAGCATTCGATTCTGTATGCTATTGGGTTTGCTGATCATTAAAATAAGTAGCTATGCGCAACCCGTTTATATTCCGATAGCGGTAACCGGCTATCATCATGATATTGTGGCCGAGTCTGGAACAAGTGTGCTGGCTACTACTTCCACCATGATCGATGGTAGTCCCCTGGTGGCGCGTCACGTGTTGTATACCCAGGCATTTGCCCTTACGAATTTGTTAACGGGCGGTATGGTTGATAACGGCACCATTGTAAATGGGAACCGTACCTATCAAATGGCGCCCTATGATGGCAAAAATGCGTTGTATTTGTCGAGGTTTGGTACGGTTGACAGTACCAGAAATGATGGAACCCTCACTTTTGTTAAGCCCGGCTATTATGCAAGATTATCCCTGCTGGCTTTCTCAACAGAAGGTTCCAGCAGTTTAAATATCGATATCAATTATACAGATGGCACCAGTGAACGGGCGCTCACCAATGCACCGTTGGCCGACTGGTATCAGGGAACCACCAATGTGATGTATTCCGGCCCTGGCCGTATCGGCCGCGACACCACCGGGCCTTTTTCTGTTGATGGGGCAGGCGCCTGGCCAAACTTTTTTAATCACGATTTTATCACCAGCTGTACCAATCAAAACAAGATGGTGAAATCGGTAACCGTGATCGATACCAGCGCCGGTACCGGTTCCCGGGCATTGGTGTTGGCCATCTCTGGCGAACAAATTCAACCTTATACAATAACACCAACTGTACTGCCGGCCCGTTGCGGCAGTGCCGATAATGGGTATATTTTATTAAATGTTACTGGTGGGGTAAAACCGTTTACTTATACCTGGCATACGACACCAGCGCAAACAACGCCATTTGCGGCAGGGCTGGCGGCAGGTACCTACACGTGCGATGTAACAGATTCAAACGGTTGTGTACGACCCTATACTGGTACTGTAACCCTGGTAACACCAGCGCCGGTAGATGCAAAAGCCACCAGTATGCAGGTATGTGCTGGTATGCCTACCACCGTCTATGCAGATACATCGAATTATACGCCAACTACCTATACCTGGAACCCCGGGGGTATTACCGGCTCCGCGGTGGTTGTATCGCCTGCGGTCACCACCAAATACCTGGTGAACGCTGAAGACAGGTATGGCTGTACATCTGTTGATAGTGTTGAAATAACAGTTAAACCAGCGGCCACGGCTTCTTTTACCGTGAATCCCGATGCGGTTTGCCCGAATACCCCGCAAATAGTTACCTATACCGGCAATGCATCCGCCGGCGCCACCTTTAACTGGAATGCCTTTGCGGGCGCTACAGTGCAATATGGCAGCGGTGCGGGTCCCTATGGCATTCAATTTCCCAACAGTGGCACCTATACCTTACAATTACAGGTAAGCGTAAACGGCTGTACTTCTTCAGCTACTAAAAAAGTAACTATAAATGCCCCATTGGCGACTCCTGTGGTTTCAGTAGCATCGGTTACCAGCAGCACCATCAGCTTTAGCTGGCAACCCGTTCCCGGCGCCACCGGTTATATCGTGTCGGTAAATGGCAGTCCATATATCACCCCAACCTCAGGTAGTCTGGGAACAACACATAATATTATCAACCTGCAGCCGGTTGAAAAAATAACTATCAGCGTGATCGCATTAGGTGTTGAAAGCTGCCTCAACAGCGCCATTGGCAAGGCGGAAGGCACTACACTTACCGATGAAGTATTTATTCCCAATTCTTTTTCACCCAATGGCGATGGCAGGAATGAGATCTTCCGCGCCTACGGCATGTCTATCTCGGCTATCAATATGAAAATATTCAATCAATGGGGAGAACTCTTGTATGAAGGCAACGATGCCAATACTGGCTGGGATGGCAAACAAAAAGGAAAGGTTCAACCCATGGGCGTATACTTCTATGTGATGAAAATAAAACTGGCTAACGGCTCAGAAAGCATCAGGAAGGGATCTGTAAACCTGTTGCATTGATTGAAATAACCCTTATACCCTGAACCGGGAAATGCATGCGCAATGATTCATTAAACAAAGCAAAATGAGTAAGATCGGACTACATATCGGCCTGTTGTTTGGTGGGTTGGTTATTGCAACCGGTTCCCTGGCGCAAACCTATACGCCCATAAATATCACCGGCTTTAACCAGGATGCTATTGCTGAAACCGGTACGGATGCAACGGCAGTGACCACCACCTCGCTCGACCTGTCGACCAACATCATGTATTCAACGCTGTTTGCAGCCATCAATGGTTTGGGCGGCGGGTTGCCGATGAATGGCACCATAGTATCAGGTACCAAAACCTGGCAGTTACAACCTTACACGGTCAATAACGTCATGTATTTGTCGGCCGCTGCAGCTCAACCTAACACCATGGCCTGGGGTAACTTTACGCTGGCGACACCGGCCAGTTATAAAGCGGTTAACCTGTTGGTATTCTCTACGGAAAAAACAAGTACCATTAATATAGTGCTGAATTTCACCGATGGCTCTACCTATAACGCCGGCAACTTTACTATAGAGGATTGGTTCGACGGCAATGGTTCGGTGTATGGTTCTTACGGTAGAACAACGCGGTTAACGGGGGGAACGTATCTAACAGATGGTGTAAACACCCAGAATCCCCGGTTCTACCAGGTCGATCTGCCTTTGAGTTGTATTAATAAGAACAAATTACTGCAATCAGTTACTATCAATTATTTAAATGGTGCTACGGCATTTGGCCGGTTGGTAGCCCTGGCGTTATCTGGTGTTGGTTATACCCCGCCTGTTGTTACGCCGGCTATTACCCAGGCAACCTGTACCAATGCCAATGGTAGTATTGGGTTAACTGTAACCGGTGGTACCAGTCCGTATACGTATGCATGGAACACCACCCCGGTGCAAAAAACGGCTACGGCTACCCAACTGGCGCCCGGTAACTATACCTGCACCATAACCGAAGGGGATAATTGCCAGGTTACCTATGCAGGAACGGTGCCTGCATCGCCCATGCCGGTATTGACCGCTGCGGCCAGTCCAACGGCGGTTTGTGCAGGAGACCAGGTAACATTATCTGTAACCACTTCAGGAGGAACATTACAATCCTATACCTGGAACCCCGGCAATGTAACCGGTACAAATGTATCAGTGACGCCTGTTGCAGCCACCACTTATACGGTGAGTGGGATGGATGCGAACGGGTGTACTGTATCGGCTTCAGTTCCGGTAACTTTAAAACCAACGCCTGTTTCCACCTTTACTATAACGCCGGCCAATGTTTGTTTGAATACACCACAAACGATCACCTACACCGGCAATGCCGCCAATACCGCCACCTACAACTGGTTTGGTTTTGCGGGAGCTACGGTGCAGAATGGGAGCGGACAAGGCCCTTACTCAATATTATTTAACAATCCCGGAAATTATAACCTGCAATTGCAGGTAACCGAAAACGGTTGCGTGTCGGCAATAACAACAAACCCGGGTGTTATTTCCGCCCCGGTAAATGCGTCCTTTACCGTTAGTGAATCTTCCGTATGTGCCGGTTCAACCATTACCGCCACGTATACAGGGAGTGGAGCAGGCACTGCTACTGCTGCCTGGAGCTGGGGTGGAGGAACTGTTCAGTCGGGTAGTGGCTTTGGTCCCTATAAGGTGAAATATGACAGGAACGGCCTCATCAGCCTGACGGTAAAAAACGGCGCCTGTATGTCGAATGCGCCATCTGTAGTAATTAATGTGACACCAAAACCGGTGGTGGATTTTACGCCCGGTGCATTGGCCGGCTGTTTTCCCTTTGTCGTCAATTTCACCAACAACACACAAAACGGTGACGCCTACAAGTGGGAGTTTGGGGATGGCAATACGTCTACCAGCATCAATCCATCCAACACCTATAACAATCCGGGTGTATACACGGTAAAGCTGGTTGCTGTTGAGCAAGGGAAGTGTTCTGATTCCCTTACCAAAACAAACCTGATAACAGTAAAAGATTTTCCGAATGCTGCTTTTACGGTAAACCCCGCAGCCAACAAACCGCTTGAGTTGCATGAAGCTACTTTCTCTTTTGTGAATGGCAGTGATGGCGCCACTACCTATAAATGGGATTTCGGTGATAATACTACTGAGACCATTGCCAACGCATCACATCATTACCAGGCACCAGGTAACTATGTGGTCACTTTACATGCGATCAATGATATTGGTTGTGAAGATACGGCCGTGCGTCAATTCATGATGGTGATCCCCGATAAAGTGCTGGTGATCCCCAATGTGTTTAGTCCGAATGGCGATGGCGTGAATGATACCTGGGAGATTGCCGGTTTGCGTGGTGTGACCAATTGTTCGGTGGAGATCTTCAATCGCTGGGGGCAGCAGGTATATAACAGTCATGAATATAGTGTTCCCTGGGATGGCACCTGGAAAGGCAAGCCATTGCCGGTAGGAACTTTCTATTATATAATAAAAACAGTGACCCGCAATTATAACGGTTGGGTCGCCCTGATCAGGTAATCATCAAACATTTTAATAAAATCTCAAAAATTCGATTATGAAACACATGTTCCTGAGGAGCTCTTCTATTGTAGTGTTATTCGTTGCTTTATTGGTTACTTCCTGTAAAAAAGGAGATACCGGCCCTGCCGGCGACAAAGGTGACAAAGGTGATAAAGGAGATGCCGGTGCTACAGGCGCCACTGGTAAAGCCGGAAGCGCCAACGTTATTTATTCGCCCTGGATCGATGTAACCTTCAATGCAGTGGATACGTCTTTTGAAGCTTCCATCGATGCACCAAAGATCGTTGACAGTATTATCCAAAAAGGGGAAGTAAAAGTTTTCTGGAACCTGGGTAGTGCCTCATCTGCCGGTATTGTGACATTGCCTTACCAGGACAATGGTTTGATCCTGGGTGCAAAGGACCTCTTTGTATTCCCGATCGTACAAACAGGTAAAATTTTTATCGAATCAACTTATAATGTAGGCACCCGCCCTTCATCAAGCGATCCCAATACCAAAGTTTGGCAATATCGCTATGTGATCATTCCTGGTGCTGTGGCTGCCCGTTCTTCAACAAACTGGAACGACTACAAACAGGTACAGCAATACCTGGGGTTGAAAGACTAGTTTATTTACAGATAGAAACACTCGGGAATAACATCCCGATTGTTTCATAAAATGTAAATCGGGTTGCCTCTTCCGGGGCGACCCCTTATTTAAACAGTTTAAAGTTTAAAGTTAAAAGTTTAAAGCAGTAAGTGCTGCAGGCAAAGCAGCAAGCAAATCCTAAACACCATTCACAATACTGTATTATGAGAAAATTATTGGGTATCGTGTTGTCGTTGTTATCCTGTGCTGGTATTGCCCAAACAGTAACACCCGTTCCTGTTACTGGTTTCAATGCCGATGTAATTGCCAATGGCCCAACCTTTACGGGTGCTGTTACCGATGATGTAGACGGCGGCAAATATTATTTTCTTAACCAGAGTTTTACCGCATTTGGCGCACCCACCAATTATCTGCCCACTTCAGGGCTCATCAATAGTGCGGCCTCCAGCCTGGTAACCTTTCAACTGGCAGATGCATCGGTTAACAACTCACTTCGGTTGCCCACTACGCTTACTACCGGCACCCTGACATTGACCACCCCACAAACAGCTGGTGTAGTGTACTTCCTGGCCACCTCAGGCGGTTCCGCTACGGTTATGTCGGTTACGTTAAATTTTGCTGATGGTACAACGCAAACCAACCCCAGCGTTACGGTGTCCGACTGGTTCGGGGGTACCGGTTTTGCGATCCAGGGTATTGGCCGGGTGAATGGAAATGCGCCGGCCGGCCTCGATAATAGTGGAGGTACTACCAACCCCCGTTTATACCAGGTAGCCATGGCTGTGAATGGTCCCAATTATACGAAGAAGATCAATTCAATAACGATCAGCCGGCCTGCCACGGGCGGAATTCTGCATGTGATGGCGGTGAGTATCATGAATGCCTGTGTGGCGCCCGCTAATCAGCCCACTGCATTGGTACTGAATGCTATTTCTACCAGCCAGATCAACGGTTCTTTTACTGCATCTCCTGCTGCTGATGCCTACATTGTTGTGCGTTATCCTGCCGGCGCTACACCGGTTGCACCAGTGAATGGCACTACCTATCCGGTGGGTAGCTCTCTTGGAACAGGTTTAGTGGTGCAAGCCACTACGGCCACTTCGTTCAGTGCCAGTGGGCTTATCGGTGGCGCTGGTTATGATTTTTATGTGTATGCTTATAACAATACCAATTGCATTGGTCCGGTTTATAATACAACAACTCCGTTAACAGGGACGCGGGCAACCAATACCTGTAGCGGTCCCAGCGGAGTAATTCCCGTTGGCCCTAATGAAACCTATAAAACATTAACTGCAGCCCTGGCTGCTTTGTCTGGTGGGGTGAGTGGTCCCGTGACGCTTGAACTGCAAAGCAACTATACCAGTGCTACAGAAACTTTCCCGATCGTAATAGCTTCCAATGCCTGTTTCAGCGCTGCCAATACGTTGACCATCCGGCCGGCTGCCGGCGCCAACGGACTGGTGATTGCCAGTTCGGGTTTTGGCGCTACGATCGATCTCAACGGCGCTAAATATGTAACCATCGATGGGCGTCCGGGTGGAACCGGTTCAGCCATCCCGGTTACTGCTGCCGGCAATTTGAACAATACTAATTTGAATATCATCAACACCAATAATACCGGTGCTGCTATTGCACTCGAAAATGGTGCTTTCAATAATACTATCAAATATTGCGACCTGCAGGGGCAGAATACCAATGATGCCAGTCAGCCCAATACGCTGTCGGGCGTGGTGTATTTTAGTAATACCGGGGCGAATGGTAACGATAATAATACCCTCGATCATTGTAACATCCATTCAACCGGTACTAGTGCTACAAAACCCTCCATCGGCGTTTATTCACTGGGGTATGACAATTCCAGTGCGGTGGCTGCCTATGCCGCTCAGTTCAACGACAACAACGCGGTGCTGGGTTGTAATATGTACGATTATTTTTCAACCGGTAATTCGGTGGGTCTGGAATTGAATTTGGGTAACAGCGGCTGGACGATCGCCGCCAACCACTTCTTTCAAACAGAAACTATTACGGTGTCTGGTTCTACCAGTGCCTTTAACCGCGCCATCTGGGTGGCGCCCTACCGCGCTGCTTCAGCGGGAGAGATAGGCAATGGGTTTATTATCATAGGTAATTTTATCGGTGGCAGTGCGCCCAATTGCGGCGGTACGCCCTATACGTTTGCGAATGGTTCGGCCGGTTTCTTTGAAGCCATCCGGCTCGAAGTGGCCGATGCCGCAACACCACTCGCAGCCTCCTCTATACAGGGCAATACGATCACGAATATCAATCTGACTACTTCTACTACCAATGATGCCATGCATGCCATTGCGGTGCTGACTGGCAAAGGCAATGTAGAGATAGGAAATAATACGGGTAATAGTATTGGTGCGGCAACCGGTAGCAATGGTAGTAGCGATGGCGGTATCACCATCAATGCAACGGGCGCGGTACCCAGTCATATGATCTTCTTTGGCGGTACGTACAACACCATTGTAAAGAACAATACCATCGGCAACGTGCTGCTGACCGCCGTGGGGAGTTCGTTCTCCGGCATTTACGCCAACAGCGCCATAACCGGGAATTTCAGTAATAATACCATTACCAATATTACCGCTTCCAATACCGGTATTACCACCGGCCGGTTTATAAACGGTATTCATATTCCGTCCGGAAGCCCGGTGCTGACCATTGCCAACAATATCATTCAAAACCTCACCTGTAATTATGCCACCACGGGAACAGCTGCCTCTCAGGTGATCGGTATCAATATCGCTTCTACTACTGCTGTTATGAGCGGAGGTATAACCGGTAATACCATTCGCAACCTGGTGAATGCTACCCAAAGTACGGGTACCACCACCAGCAGCGCTATTATTGGTATTAATATGAACAGCTCCAATGCGGCAGGCTGTGCGGTGAGTGGCAATACCATTCATTCGCTGGTATTGTCGGGTACGGCAACCAATGCGGCGGTCAATGCGATCGGGTTGTATTACAGTGGTACTACTTCCGTGACCAATGCTGTTTCAAAAAACTTCATTTATAGTTTTGATGCGACGGCTGTAAACATTGGCGCCGTGTTTACCGGTATCCAGGTGAACGGCGGTTCTTCGGTGTACAGCAATAATATGATCCGGCTGGGGGTTAAACCAGATGGCACGCCGCTTACCACGGGGCTGGTCATAAATGGTATGGTGGGCAATACTACTTCTGCCAATAGTTTCTTTCATAACAGTGTATATATTGGCGGCAGTGGCGTAGGGATGAGCACAAACAATACGTATGCGTTTAGCAGGCTGTCTACTTCCGGTACCTGCGATCTCCGCAATAACATATTTGCGAATGTCCGGTCCAATGCCAACGGCGGCGGTAAACATTTCAGCATCAACTTTGGCGGTGCTACTACCGGCGCTACCGTTAATTACAACGTGTACCAGTTTAATGGCTCCGGCGGACGGTTTGCCAACAGCGGCGCGGTGGAGATCCCCACCTATATGAATGGGGGCACGCCAACAACCGGCTGGCTCGCGGGCGATGTGAACAGTATAACGGGCGATCCGAATTTTATCAATCCAACAGGAAATCTATCAGCAGTCAATCTGCATATTAATACTACGGGCATTTCTGTGGCGGAGGGAACCGGTACGGCTATCGCGTCAATAACCGATGATTACGACAATGATACCCGCAGCGGGTTAACGCCGGTTGATATCGGGGCAGATGCCGGCAATTTTGTAGCGGCCGCTGCTACCTGTAACACCCCCAATGCGCCCACCGGGCTGGTGTTGACGGCGGTTTCCGCAACAGAGATCGATGGTAGCTTTACTGCTTCTGCAGGCGGCGCCAATGGTTATATGATCGTACGCTATCTGGCTGGCGCCACGCCGGTGGCGCCGGTTAATGGCGTGATCTATTCTGTTGGCAGCTCATTGGGAACAGGTACAGTGGTAGCCACCGGTTCTACCCAGAACTTTGCGAATACCAACCTGCTGGCCAGCACTGCGTACGATTATTATGTATACGCCTACAACAATGCCTGTATCAGCGCCATCAAATATAGTACAGCGGTATCCGGTTCAAAAAGCACGGCCGGTTGTACAGGCCCCAGCGGGTTAATCACGGTTGGACAAACAGGCACCTTCCAAACACTTACCGCTGCACTGGCTTCTTTAAGCGGCGGTATCAGCGGCCCGGTGATTGTAGAATTAAAAGGCGATTATACAAGTGCTAATGAAACATTCCCGATCACTATTGGTTCCAATGCCTGTTTTAGTCCTGTCAATACGGTGTTGATCCGACCGGCAGCCAATGCCAGCGGACTGGTGATCACCAGCTCTATACCCGGGCCCACCATTGATCTTACTGGTGGTACCTATGTTACTATCGATGGAAGACCTGGTGGAACAGGAGCAGCCATAGCCGTAACAACAGCAGGCAATTTGAACACGATCAATCTGAACATTATAAACACCAGTGCGCTGGGTGCTGCCATTCGCTTCGATAACGGCGCCTTCCACAATACAGTAAAATATTGCGATCTGCAGGGAATGAATGCGGTACCTGCCGCTACCACCAGCGCCGGAGGCGGCGTGGTTTTCTTTGGCAGCAACGGCGCTAATGGTAACGACAACAATACGATCGATCATTGTAATATTCACTCCAGCGGTACCGGCCCTTCCATACCATCGATAGGCGTGTATGCGTTGGGAGCCAACAATACCGGCGTGAATGCCAACTTTAACGACAACGATACGGTTTCCAATTGTAATATTTACGATTACTTCCTGGTGAATGGTAACTCTGCCGGGGTAATGCTGAACAACGGGGTGAACAGTTGGGTTGTTTTCGGCAACCATTTCTTCCAAACCAGCGCCCGTATTTATTCGGCGGCTGCGTTTAACCGGGGTATCTGGATCATCCCTAACCGCAACACAGGCAGTGTAGGTAATGGTTTTGTTGTTACCAATAACGCTATCGGTGGTGCTGCTCCCGCATGTACCGGCACGCCTTATACGTTGTCGGGTCTGGGTAATTCATTCGATGGTATCAGACTGGAGATTGCAGATGGTACTTCGGCGAATCCAAGCTCGGTACAGGGAAATACCATTACGAACATAGCTATAACCAGTACGGTTACCGGCGATGTATTCCATGGTATTGGGGTAACCGGTTCAAACGGTAGTGTGAACGTGGGTACGATAACAGGTAATACAGTGGGGGCTGTTACCGGCACCAATGCCATCACCATTGCCGGCGGCAATGGGGCGCATACGATCCCGTATTATATTTCCGGTAACACCAGTACTACTGCGGTAATAAACCTGAAACAAAACAACACCGGTGGTATTACCCTTTCCAATGCGGGTAATAACTTCTCCGGTATTTATGATAACACGGCGGGTGTGGTGAATATCGATGGCAACCAGATCGGTAGTGTTACAACTGCCAACAGCATCAATGCCGTGAATACCAGTACCAGCAGTATTTATGTACGCGGGATCAATATTCCCGCTGGTAATGGCGTGTTTGCGATCACCAACAATACCATTGCCAACCTTACCAATAACGCTACTTCGGCCAATGCCGGCGCCCAGGTAGCTGGTATCAATATCGGATCAGCTACTTCCACGGTATCAACGGTGGCAGGTAATACTGTCCGCAACCTGTATTCTGCTACCACGTATACGTTGGGTAGTGGTAATTCAGCGGTGTTGGGTATTTATATGGGCGCTTCTACCAGCAATCCGGTTACTGTTACCAATAATACGGTGCATAGCCTGGTTTCCGGCGCTGCTACGGCAAGTGTGTATATGGAAGGGATCTTTTTCTGGGGCGCCAATTCCGCCACCATCACCAATACGATCTCAAAAAACAAGGTGCATAGTTTTGATATCACCACTGCCAATACCAACGCCAATATCAGGGGTATAGAGATCAACCAGGGTAAGGCAGATGTATACAATAATATGGTGCGGCTGGGTATTAAACCCGATGGCACTTCTTTGACCAATGCCATTCGTATAGATGGGATCATGAAGGGCTCCGGGTTGAACAGCAGTATTTTCTATAACAGTATTTATATTGGGGGAACCGGTATAGGCACCAATGCAATGAGTTCGAATGCCTTCCGCAAGGAAACCAATACCGGAACTGATAATGTACAAAACAACATCTTTGTCAACAACCGTTCGAATGCCACAACCGGTGGTTTGCACAATGCGATATGGGTAAATGCTTTAGCAGGTATGACCTTTGACCATAATATTTATGGCTATGGTGGAACCGGCGGCAACTTTGCAGCAGCAGCTCCGGGCGGCGCTTCGTTTGCGGCTACCTATACCAGTGGCTGGAATATAGGCGGCGATCTGGCCAGTCAGGCAGCTGATCCGTTGTTTATTGATGCAACCGGCGCTGCCACAACTGTTGATCTGCATATTACCACGGCTGCAGTGTCGCCGGCCAATGGCGCTGCTGTTCCTTTTACGCTGGTAACAGACGATATAGATGGCGAGGCGAGGAATGCCACTACGCCTGATGTGGGTGCCGATGAATTCTCGCAATTGAATGGCATAGATATGCAGGCGGTTTCACTGGAAACTCCGCTGACAGGAAAAGGATGTTATGGCAAAGAAGCTGCTACCATCAAAGTAAGAAACAACAGTGCTGCTATTATTGATTTTGCGGTGAACCCTGTTACGGTAACTGTAAATGTAACGGGTGCTGCTACAGCTACTATTACAAAAATTATCAATACCGGTACGCTGGCAGCCGGCGCCACTATGAATGTGCTGCTGAATGGTACAACTGATTCGGTGAACATGAGCGTGCCGGGTACTTATATCTTTAACGCTAAAACTACAGTGACAGGTGATGCAAAGGCCTCGAACGATGCCATGTCGATGGTTACCCGTACCCGGGTAGCATTGGTGTCAGGCATCATCAACGCTTCGCAAACCAGTTATTGCTTCAATGGCGCGCCGGTGTTAACGGTTACCGGTGGCGATGGTTTCGCCGGTATTCAATGGCAGCAAAGCACCGACTCCGCTACCTATAGCAATATTACCGGCGGTATTACTTCGCCTTATACAACGGCTGCGGCTACACAAACCCTTTATTATCGCCTGGCTTCGGTATGTATCACCGATACTGTGTTTACACCTGCCATAAAAGTAGAGGTGAACAGTCCGGCGGTGACCGCCACTACACCAGCAGCGCGTTGTAATGCCGGGGTGGTAAATTTACAGGCAACGGGTTCTGCCGGTTCAACCCTGTACTGGTATCCCGATCCTGCTACAACGAGTCCGATCGGTATTGGTTCAACCTATACAACACCGTCAATTTCTGCTACCACCACTTATTATGTATCGGCTGTGGCAGGTAGTTGTACAACCCCGCGTACGGCGGTGGTGGCAACGGTGAACAGCCGGATCGCGATCACTACACAACCCGCCGGTTCCAGTGTGTGTATGGGCAGTGCGGTTAATCTGCGTGTGGCGGCGAATGGTTCAGCCTTAACTTATCAATGGCGGAAGGATGGCGTGAATATAACCAATGCCACCACCGATACATATGCTATTGCCAACGCTGTGGGCGCTGATGCGGGTGATTATGATGTGGTGATCACCAATGCCTGCGGACTGGTGATCTCTAATGTGGCTACACTGGCTGTGAAATCATCTAACAACTGGGTGGGCGCAGTAAGCAGCGACTGGAACACGGCGGCCAACTGGTGCGGTGGCGTACCCGTGGCTACTACCGATGTAAGCATTACGTCAGGCACGCCGTTTAGTCCGGTGATCAGTGGCGCCGCCCATGCGCATTCGGTTACCATTGGTACAGGCGCTACGCTTACCATAAATGGAACCGGCACCTTAAACCTCTATGGCAATTTCGCCAACACAGGAACACTGAATGCCAATACAGGTACCATTGCCTTCCGCGGTACCGCCAATCAAACCATCAATGCCTTGTCGGTTGGCAATGTGATTGTGAACGGTGCGGGTGTTACGCTCAATGGCAATCTGACCATAGGCAGTACATTAACCATGACCAATGGAAATATAACAGTTGGCTCATTCAATATCTATCTGCAAAATGCAACCACCGGCAGTGTGGCCAGCCATATCATCACCAATGGAACCGGTTCGGCAATTGTTACCAATAGCACCGGCGCCATCACCGTTCCGGTTGGACCTACTGCCACCAGTTATAACCCGGTAATGCTCAGCAATGGCCAGGGAATGACGTATACGGTGCGGGTAATGGAAGGATTGATCGCTTCGGTTATTGATAACAGCAAAGCCATTAACCGAACCTGGACGGTGACTACCACCAGGGAGCCTGCAGCGCCGGTGAACATTAGTTTGCAATACGCAGATGCAGATGCCAACGCCGCTTGTAACCCAAGCGCCAATATGGATGCGGGCGCTTACAATGGGATAACCTGGGCGCTTGTTTCACCCACAGGCGGCGTGCTGCCAACAGGTTCCTCCACTGCACGGCTGGTAGCTTTATCAACTACTCAATTGGGATCCATCGTGATCACCAACCAGGGAATGTTGAAGGCGCCGGTGTATGAATTCAGTGTGCAGTTATTACCAACGGTGGTTACAACAGGCAATGCAAAACTGCGCATTACCAGCCGGCGTACTATGACGATGACCTGGGCGGTGCTCGATGCTACCGGCGCCAAGGTCAAAAAGTTCACTACTTCGTTAAGTGCTGGCATAAACGATATCAATGTGTCGCTGGCAGGTTTAGCCAATGGCGTGTACACGCTGCGCGGAGTAGGGGATGATGGAAGAATTCAAACAATTCGATTCGTAGTAACGCATTAATAGGCCCCAAATGTGATCATGTGATGAATCCTGACGTAGTCAGGAGTAAGTATAAAGTCCCGCTGTCTAGCGGGACTTTTTTATTCCTGAACAATTACTTGATCAATCTTAACGTAAACGGATAGCGGTATAATTTGCTCTCGCTTGCTTTTACGGTGGCCACAATTACCAGCACCAGTACTAATATTCCAACTATCCACAATAAAAAGATACCAATAATGGTAAGGAATAGAATGATGAAAACGATGCCTACGGTGATCTGGAAGTTCAATGATTCCTTCGCGTGTTCTGCCACAAACTTCGATTCATCTTTCTTTATAAGATAAATGATCAGCGGTGGAAAGATCCAGAAAAAAATGGTCAGCACATGGCTGAGGAGAGCCAGGGTTCTTTCATCACTGGTGGGGGTGTAAGCAGGTACCTGGTCGGTGCCCAAAAATGAATTGGATGGGTTGCTACTTGTCATGTTAAGGTGTTTTACTGAAATTATCGAAATAAAATCAAAGGTGGGTCACTCTTTCAGAGTGGCTCACCTTTGATTCCAGGGTGAGCCGTCCGCCAGCCGGCGGACGACCTACACATCTGTCTTTTACATATTATGTTTATTCTTTAATTTTCTGTAGCCGGTCTTGGGAACTGCTGCCACACATCATCGCCTGCACGGTCGATAGGTAATGTATTTAAAAGACCATACCGGCGCATATCTATCCAGCGATGGCCTTCGCCAAACAGGGAGTACCGCCGCTGGTACAATATTTCCGTAATAAGCGCATCGTGAGTAACAGCCCCTGCGTAGGGAGGCAGGTTCGCCGCCGTACGGATTCTATTGATGGCTACAATCGCATCAGGAAAACTGTTTTGCCACACTTTCACTTCTGCATACAACAGCACCAGTTCTTCATTGCGGATAATTGGGATCGGCGCAACGTTAGTGGTGTATACAAAAAAATCATAATCGCTGTTCAGGTTATCCTGCGTGGCGGTAGTGGTGCGTTTGGGCGCTTTGCTCAATCTGGCATCACCGGGTGTTGCATCGGTTATCCAACCAGGATGGGTAACCCGTACTTCGGCAGCCGGCGTGTTTGTTGGAAAAAACACCGGGTTTAACAGGTCGCCGCCACCCGTTGAGAATAGATAATACGAACCGTCTGTAAGGCTGCCGGTGAGGCTCAGGAACGATTCTGAAAGCGCGGTATTGGCCAACGCCCAGTCCTGACGGTAAACAGCCACCCTGGCTGCCAGCGCCCGGTTGAATTTGGAGAAATCACTGGCTTTCTTACTATACAGCGTGGTGGTAAAGGGCAGGTCGGCTGTATTGCCTTTTAGATCATTGTTGGCCTCATTCAATAAATTCTGAATGGCGTCCAGCGATTCCTTCATTGAAAGAAAAGGACCCAGTTTGTCGGGGTCGTTCACATCAACCCGGATGCCGTTCTCATACTCCAGATTGAAGACCATCAGCAATTCGTAAGCCTGTACCGTTTTGGCATAAGCGATACCGGCTTTTCGCTGATCGTCGGAAATACCTGCTTTTGTATTTTGTAATGCCTGAATAAGAACATTGGTATTTTTCACTACCCGGTACCGTCCGGCAAACGGGTTGGTGGTGTAAAAAGTATTGTTATCGAGGGTGGCGCCGCCTTTGCCCAACAGGTCACCGGTTACCCGGGGGTCGCTGGCGGCAAAGCGATAATATTCCCGGCCTATCATACTCACATCATCCAGGTAGGTGCCTAAATAAATTCTCATTCCTGCTTCGGTTCCCACCACCAGGTTTTGCAATTCTCCTAATTGCGCACTTTGCGTAACACTACCTATACTAGGGTTATTGGGATCAAGAATGGGTTCCACTTTACAGCCCCACCAGCCCATAGCTATTACAAACAAACCTGTGAAGGCAATGAACTGCTTTAATTTATGTTGATATTTCATATTTGATCTTTTTGGGTTCATGATTAAAAAGTAACTGATACATTAAAATGGAAACTCTTCGATGATGGGAAGGGGGTTACTTCCACATTGCTGGAAATAGCATTGATACCAAAATTGGAAACTTCCGGATCATAACTGTTATACTTGAATGCATTGATCAGGTTCCTGCCCGAAAAACCAATTTTTACCCGGGCTATATCCTTGAACAGTTCTTTAGGGAATGTATAGCTCAACCCAATTTCCCGAACCCTGAAGTAAGAAGCATCCTCCACAAACGGGCGGGCAGTTTTACCAAAAGAAGCTATGCGGTAATCGCCATTTGACAATATTCCTTTGGGATCGAGCGACTTTTTATCGTAGTCGGCCGAAGTGCCCCCAAAATCACTCAGTAAAGAACTGAGGTTGATATTGTCGCCGTGTTGTTTCCAGTGCATCAGCACATTCAATTCAAGATTCTTCCAGGTAACGTTGTTGTTGAATGACAGGTTGAAGTCTGGTTCTGAATTGCCGAATACAGCCAGGTTGCTGACGGGATCCACTTTATCACTGGCGTCGCCAATGCCTACTATCTGTGTAGGGCTTTTGCCTTTTTCAATTCGATAGGTGCCCAGGGAAGCGCCGAATGCGCCTACGTTAAAGGCCGGCACATCCAACCTGGTTACTTTGGCGGTGTTCTTCCACCAGTTTACCTGTGCATTCCAGCGCCATTCTTTGGTGAGCACCGGAACAGCGCTCAAACTAATTTCCACACCTTTATTTTGAATAGCCGCCACATTCTTCCAGCCGGTTGAAAAACCTGTTGAAGTCGGCGTTTGTACTTTCAGGATCAGGTCTTCCACATCTTTTTTATACCAGGTAAATTCCACGCCAACGCGATTATTCAGAATGCCGGCATCCAAACCCAGTTCCAGTTCTTTTTGCCTTTCCGGTTTCAGGTTGGCGTCGCCCCTGGTAACATCCACGATGGAACCGGTGGTGCCATTGAAATTGATCGGCACCAGTGATGAATAAATAGCGCCAAAAGGAGCAAAGTTGCCCGCTTCGCCATATGCCCCGCGCACTTTCAACAGGCTTAGTGCCTTTACATCCAGCAGCGACGTCATATTAAATGCCAGCGAAAATTTGGGATAATAATATAATTTGTCTGCATTGCCATTCCGGCTCGATTTATCGCCCCTTATCCCAACGGTCCCGATCAGCATGTCTTTATAATTCACTTCTTCCTGCGCGAAAAAGCCACGGTCTTTTGAAATGACCCGGTTTTGTTCAACCTGTATCGCACCGGCCTGGTCAACGTTGGTTTGGGTGCCTATCAATTGGGTGGCCGTATTCACGATCGTATTGAGATTGTTGTTGATTGCGTTCAGGCCAGCCTGAGTGGTAAAGATCAGGCCATTATTCGGATTCAATTCATACACCGCCAGGGCAGAATAATTATCATTATGGGTCACGGTTGTTCCATAAAGCAGGGCGCCATTGGTGCCGTTGCCATTTTTTTCAAACTGCAATACTGCCGGGAAGATGTCTTTTGTATTGAGGGTGTAATAGTCAATGCCACCCAATGCAATTATCTTAAGGTCGTGCATGTTGTTTTTGAGCACTTTCCAGGTAGCCCTTCCGCCCAGTAACATCCGGTTTACGGTCTCATTATTTTTCGTGAGATCGCGCGTTTGCATCCAGTTACTGGGCGCCAGGGGATTGTTAGGGTAGTTGCCGTTGGCATCGGGATATAAACTTACCCAGGAAGGCGTTGATACATAGGCAACACCCATGGAGGTGCCGGTATTGTCGTTATTGAAGTAACCGCGGTCAGCGCTCGATTCAATATAGTTGGCGTTTACCGAGAGGTCAAGGAATTTGGTAAGGGCCTGGTCAAGGTTCACGCGGAAAGAAGTTTTGCGATAACCGGTATGTTTTATAATGCCCGCATTATCCTGGTAAGTCATGCCCGCATAATAGGAGGTTTTATCACTTCCGCCGCTAACAGCCACCCGGGTATTGCTCATGAATCCGTGCACACCAAATAATTCATCTTCATAATTATAGGTCTTGCCGCCATTGGCGTTGTAGATGGCAAGACCGTTGGCGCCGGCAATGGCCCGCACTTTTGCCGTATCCCATGAGCGCATCCCCAGCTTTCTCAACTGCATTTGCCAGCCAACGGATTGGCCTAACTCAATTTTTGGTTTCCCAGTTTTCCCTTTTTTAGTGGTTACGATCACCACACCGGTTGATGCCCTGGCCCCGTAAATGGCGGCGGTAGAGGCGCCTTTCAGAATTTCTATCCGTTCAATATCTTCCGGGTCAAGGTCGGCCACGCGGTTACTGGGGTTCTCCTGGAAATCCGTACTACCCTGATTGGCTGCCTTTGAAATAAAATTCTGTCCGCTGTTAATGGAGGAGTTGTCGTAGTAAACACCATCTACAATGAACAGGGGTTGGGAGTTACCCACCAGGGAAGTGATCCCCCGCAATTTGATGGAGATGCCGCCGCCGGGAGCGCCTGAATTGGAGGAAACGATAGCTCCGGGGAATTTGCCATAGAGGGCGGCATCAACCGTAGCCTGGGGCGTTGTGCCCACCAGTTGTTTGGCCGAAATGGTACCTACCGCATGGGCCACGTTGGCGCGTTTGGTAGAGGAGGCCAAACCGGTCACCACCACTTCTTCCAGGTGGCCTACATCTTCCTGCATAGTGATGCTAAGGTCAGCTGTAGGAGCGGTTACATTAACGGAGGTGGCTTTGAAGCCTATGTAGGAAACGTCCAGTACCCCGCCTTTGCCGGGTATGGTTAAACTGAATTTACCAGTGGCATCGGTAGAAGTGCCGGCGTTGGAATTCCTGATCTTTACAGAAGCGAACTGTATGGGATTATTTTTACTATCAACCACCGTTCCCGACACACTGATTTGCGCAAAAACCCATACCGGAGCAGATAAACAGAGTAAAAGAAGCAATCGTTTGTAGTTTTGCATGCTGGTAATTTTGATGTGAACAATAAATAAGAGGGCATGGATCAGCAGCTATCGCATACCAAATACCTGGATCATTTGCAGGGGGAATGGATTAAAGACACGAGGATATTGCGGAAGTTTCAAGGCGGATTTGCCCAATCTTGTCAAAATAAGAAGGTTGCAGTGGAAGAAGGTAGTGTTCTCATGGGAGACAATTACCCCCCGGTAATTGCTGCATAAGGAGTTAGAATGCTGAACCCCGAACGTCCGCCAGGATGAATCCATTCGGACGGGCAAAACGCTTAAAGCAAATACACTTGAAAAAGACGCATTGCATTAAGCGTTCAGATTACGCGTTTAGCTCTCGGCGTTAAATTGCTTTCAGCCAGTTGGTAATTTCCTGTAATACAATGGGTGCGATGGCTTCGGGAAGCTGCGTGTATTCGGTAGTGTGGGTGGGAGGGTATCCCAAACATCCCATTCATCCATTCCATCCCAGTTCAGACAATATTCAGCATCAAAGCCGGATAATCAATCTTCCCATTCGGTGTCAATGGCATTGTGGGTAGGAATTTTACCTGAACAACCGTGGGATGAATGTTCAGCTTTTCTTTTAAGATCTGTTTGATGGGCTCGGCTTCCAGCTGGTCATTTACGTGCGACACCAGCAGGTATTTGTCGTTAATGCCGGTGCATACCACAGTTTGACCACCAAGCGCATTCTTCAGGATCAGTTCCACTTCGTCGAGGTTGAGGCGGCTGCCGAATAATTTTATGATGCGTTTGATTCTCCCTGTTATATAATAATAGCCTTCCTCATCCTGGCGGGCCACATCGCCGGTATACAGTTTGTCTGTTTCGTTCCAGCTGCTTAAATCGGCCGGACTATTGGCATAGCCGCCAAATACATTGGGTCCATAATAGATCAGTTCACTGGTTTCCGCATCTATCTCGAACCGCCCGTTTTTAATAGGCCGGCCAATGGAAGCGGCTTTTGTCAACAGCTGATCCTGGGGCAGCCAGGCCATGCGGCCCGCTGCTTCGGTTTGTCCGTATTGCGCAATAAATTGTTTGTTGTAAGTGGTAACGTATCGCACGATCTCCTGCCGCAATGCCTGGTTAAGGATGCCGCCGGTTTGCGTCATATACCGCAGCCCGGGATGATCTTTTTTAAAAAACCCGATCCGTTGCAGCATTTCATATACATAGGGTACGCCGCCAATGGTGCTGCAATTGTATTTGGTAAAGTCGGTCCAGAAATCAGGTTGCAGAATATCTTTATTCGTACAAAGAATGGCGCCTGCGGCCATGCAATTGGTAGTGAAGATGGATAACCCAAATACAAATACAATGGGAACATTCAGCGGCACTACATCCGTTTTTTTTATGGGCATGTAATCGAGAATGGACCAGGCATTCTGTACCAGGTTGTCGTTGGAGAGTTTTACAAATTTGGGCGAACCCGTACTGCCGGAAGTGCTCAGCAATAATTTTATCCTGGAATGAATGAGGTACTCCGCCGGAACTTTTCTCTTTAGTAATTGAATGCTGTCAGAGGCGGCAACGCTGTTGTAACCAAAGGCCGCCACCCGCCCGGGATCAAAAATGTAGTAGGGGGTATACAGGGCTTCCAGGTTTTGTTTGAACGATGGATGCAATTGGGTGCTTAACAATACTACGGTGAATTGGCTGTTCAGGAAATTCAACAGCACTTCTATTGACCCGATGCCGTTATCGCTGTAAATAAAAACCAGCCCCTGCCGGTTGTCGATCGGCAGGGATTGGTGAAAGGCGCGCACCGGAACAGCGTGCCCGGTTTGTGCATCGATGAAAAACAGGTCCTTGTTTTGTTGGATGTGTTCGTATAATGACATGGCATTAATGTTAATGGTAAAGGATCAGGAAACCTGTTCTACATGGTATTTCTTAAGCAACTCTTTTATTTTGGCAACGCTGCCCATGGTCAACACATCTTCCATTTCGATGGTGATGCCATAGGCGGCTTCCAGTTCTGTTACCAGCACCAGGTGCGATACGGAATCCCATTCGGGAATGCTTTGGTATTCCAGTTCGTCGGTAATGTCGTT
>NZ_JBJMLX010000415.1:0-12979 GCF_045805085.1 Niastella sp. | reverse complement strand
GTCCATAACCATTCCCTGCGGTTTTGCAAAAAGATGTTTGGCATCCAGCCCGGTGCTCTTGTCTTTTAAACAGTTTGAATAAAAGTATGCCCAAACCGGCAATGCCACTGAAGAACCCTGACCAACAGCCGTGCTGCTGAAACGGATAAAACGATCATCACAACCCGTCCATACCCCACACAATAATTGCGGCGTGTAACCCATAAACCAGGCATCACTGTTATCGTTGGTGGTACCGGTTTTACCGGCCACGTTGGCGATATTGATGCCATAGCTGGCTGTGCGTTTACCGGTACCGTGATTAATTACGCCCTGCATCATAGTAATTACATTGTATGCAGTGGAGGCGCTGATCACTTCTTTGCGTTCTGAAGTATATGTCTGTAAGGGATTACCGTTTTTATCTTCAATACGGGTTATGTACATGGGTTTCACAGAAAATCCCCCAGCAGGGAACATGCTGTATGCCTGCACCATTTCGTACAGCGAAATTTCACCGCTACCCAAACAAATAGCGGGCACCGGTTCTATTTCGGTGGTAACGCCACAGGTTTTCAGGAAATTGACAAACCGCACGGCGGCGTCATTGCCCTTATTACCCATGTTTTTCATGATATAGGCAGTAGCACAGTTACGTGACTGGGCCAGCGCTTCGGCCATGGGCATGGTTTGGTTTGAGCACGATGCATTGGTAGCTGGTACCGGACCAAAACCTTCAAAGTTTTGCTGTACGTCTTCCACCGGTGTGGAGGGGTTAAAACCACCGTCATTGATGGCCAGTCCATACAACAAAGGTTTAATAGTACTACCTACCTGGCGTTTGGTGCCAATATTCGCATGATCGAATTTGAAAGTTTTAAAATCAACACCACCCACCCAGGCTTTGATGGCGCCTGTTTGCGGGTCCATGGCCAGGAAACCGGCCTGTAACATTTGACGGCAGTATTTAATACTGTCGTACGGCGTCATCAGGGTATCCAGTTCATGTTTATCGTTCCACGCAAAGACTGTCATTTTGGTTGGTTCCTTGAAACTTTGGCGGATCTCATCATCGCTCTTGCCTTCCTTTTTCATGTTCTTCCAACGATCGCTTTGTTTCATGGATGCTTCCAGTATATTCTCATGTTCTTTCCATACTGAACCATTCTTGATGTTCTTTTGGGCGTTCAGTATTTTTTGCATGTAAGGAATGTGACGGGCAACCGCTTGCTCCGCATACTGCTGCAATACCGGATTGATGGTTGTATAAATTTTCAAGCCATCTTTATAAATATTATAAGGCTTACCGGTAGCTGGGTTTTCATGGTCTTTACACCACCTTTTTAATTCCTCACCCAATACCGCGCGGAAGTAAGGCGCGAGGCCGGTGTTTTCATTCAGTTTTCTGTAATTCAGTTTTATGGGTTCCTTGCCCAGGGCACTGGCCTGTGGTTCGGTAATAAAACCACTTCTAACCATTTGGTGCAGCACCCAATTTCTTCTGGTTTTTGCTCTTTCGGGAAACCTGCGTGGGTTATACAACTGGGGTCCGTTTAACATGCCCACCAGTACAGCTGCCTCTGAAGTGCTCAGCTCTGACGGCTCTTTCTGAAAAAAGGTGCTGGAGGCATTTCTGATACCGTATACGTTGTCGCTAAACGCAACTGTATTTAAATAAAGCGTAATAATTTCTTCTTTTGAAAAATTACGTTCCAGCCTTACCGCAATAATGCCTTCTTTTACTTTCTGAATAAGACGAGCCGGTAAACTACTGGTAATCCAGTCGTCGGTAAACAGGTTTTTCGCTGTTTGCATGGTAATGGTACTGGCGCCGCCTCTGGTACCAAAAGAGGAAAGGGAGCGCATGAGTGAACGGCCATCGATGCCGTTGTGGGAATAAAAACGCTCGTCTTCAGTAGCCACCAACGCATTTATTACCTGGGGGCTGATGTCTTTAAACTCTACATCGATGCGGTCTTCAATGAGGTATTTACCCATGAGGCTGCCATCTTCGGCATACACCTGGCTGGCGATGAGCGCCGTTGGGTTCGATAATTCTGTAATGGAAGGCATTTTGCCTAATAAACCAACGCTGGCAGAAACAATAACCAAAACGCCACAGATCAATCCGCAAAAAAAGACCCACCAGAAGATTTTTACTCCCTTTTTCATAGATCAGAGATTATAGGTACAATACTGGAATAAATGTTAAAAAAACTAATATTTTGTGCAGCAATAAAAGTAATAATAAAGCCCTGTTATTTTCAACGGTAGAGGGGAAAAGTTCTTAGTTTTTTGTTTTAAGCTACAGGTTCGTATTCGCTTGTGCCTTGTGCCTTGTGAAGGCAAGGTACAATAAACCATTAGCAACAGGAAGTTACTACCCGGAATTAACACAAATCTTTAGATCGGGCGGTACAAAAAATAAAACCGGCCATCCCTGACCGGTTTATTTATAACCTAAAAACCCAATTACTTTTAAGGCTGTTAAATCACTGCCTTTTGCCGGGGTGTAATTACCTTATTATCTTTTATAGAAGAGGAAGACGAATCATTCGCTAATGACTTTTTTCCGCTTCGATATTTTGCGAGGTTTATCAACAGTACGCTCAGCAGGATCACGGCCAAGCCGGTAATTTGCAGAAAAGTGATGTGCTCTCCTGCAAAAAGTAACCCTAATAAAACCGCTACAACGGGATTTACATAGGCATAGGTGCTTACCTGTGTGGCCGGGCGTACCTGTAACAGCCATACATAGGCACTAAAACCTGCCAGCGAACCCATGGTAATGAGGTAGAGGACCGACAACCACGAACCTGTAGTTACTGAGGCGAAATGAAAAGTGCTCCATTCATTGTTTATAAAGCTACTTGGCACAAAAACAACACCAGCCGCCAACATTTGCCAGGCTGTATTCACCATTGCCGAAGTAGATTTTGAATTGTATTTGGAATATAGGGAACCGCCGGCCCAGGCCATGGCGCCAATAATCAATACGATCAAACCTATAACCTGGATGCCATTGCCTGTGCCCAAAGCTTTTGATGCCTGTTCGCTGAATAACAGGATCACACCAATAAAACCAACGATCAGCCCTAAAATAGTGGAGCTGCTGGTAAGGTTTTCCTTCCACTTTGGTTTATCCAACACCACAAACCAGATGGGCGCCGACGAAACCAGCACCGCTACCAGCGAACTGGCAAGAGATTGTTCGGCCCAGATAACAGCGCCGTTACCAACAAACAACATCAGCAAACCACTAATCAGCGCCGGTTTTATATCGGCCCAGTTAAATAATTTTTCGCCTTTAATTGCACACCAGCCAAGTAATAACCCACCCGCAATTAAAAAGCGAATGGCGCCTAAGATAAAAGGCGGGATATGCGCAATAGCGCGTTGGATAAAAAAATACGTTGAGCCCCAAACCAGGTAAACAGTTGCAAAAGCAATTACAACTAATAATGGAGAAGCGTTTCTTTTTACGTCACTCATACATTTAAATTTTAGGAATCACCAATTGTTGTTGCTCCTTCACGGTTTCCAGAACGATGGTTGTTTTCGTGCTTGCGATGTTAGGGATCTTTTGCAGCTGGTTACGCATCAACTGCATCAATGTTGATGAGTCGGTTGTGCGCACCTTAATAAGATAACAATCTTCACCGGCAATATGATGCACTTCCTGTACCTCAGGGATAGCCGCTAACGCCTGGGCGGTATTACTGCTGCAGGTAAAACCTTCAGATGAGCGGATAAAAATAAAGGCCAGTAATTTCTGCTGTATGGAGGCCGGATTGATCTGGGTAGAATAACCCTGGATCACCTTTTTCTGCTCCAGCTTTTTAACCCGTTCCAGCACAGCCGAAGGCGCCATGTTTAATTCGCGGGCCAGGTCGGCATTTGAAATGCGGGCATTGGCCTGCATGCGCTCCAGGATTTGCAGATCGGTATTATCTAAAACAACATCCATTCCGATGAATTTTCTGTAAAATTAGGGTATTTCTGAATAATATTCTGTTGTCAAGAATGTTTTAAGAAATTTATTGTAAATTTGTAGTGTGTTACCGAATATTAATCGGCATTGGGGTGTTATTGTTTGAATTACAAATGATTATAGCAAAACAAGTATTAGTAAGTACAGAACCGGCAAAAGTTAACCCGCTGAAGATTCGGTTTTCAAGTTTTAAGTGTCAGTAACGGGTTTAGCCATGAAAAATTAAAAGTCATCTGTTGCAGGGTGACTTTTAATTTTATAAAAGATTCCCAAATTCAGCCTGTAAAGCAATGAGGCATACGTTTATAATGAGTAATTCGTTATATTGAACACTTCTAAGGCCTTATTCTATTGACTGACTTTTGTAACTTTACCCATTTAAATTTTAATATATGTCACTGTTTAATACTAATAAGAATAAAGACAAAAAGAAAGGCAACGCTGCAACAGGTAGTAAAGCCCCTATTCCAGCCAAAGGAAAAAGCAATACAAAGGGCGCTGCCAAATCAACGCGTGTAGCGGGCCGTGCGCAACGTGGATCATAATGTAATTGTTTCCACAAATTGGTGTTTAAATTACCCACTCGTTGTGCGTTTATACGTATAATGGCTATCGTAGATCCTCCTCTCAAAAATGTGAAGAATTACCTGTCAGGAAACTGGCACAGTAGGGCTTTTCAGGCATGGTTGTTGAAAAACTACTGTATTCATATAACTTAAAAAGGGAGGATTCTTATGAATGCCAGAAAGAATGCAACGAGAACAAGAACAGAGGAGTTTGAATTGGTGGTTGATGATACTCCGCTTTTTGTAAAAGCCACCGCATTTCAAACCTATACTATGGAAACGCAATACCGGGTAAGTGTGAATGGAAGTCCTGTTTATATTTTTGGATGGCACCCGGCATTAAAGCGAATAACCGCCATCGACAGAGGTTCTGCCGTGAGTAATATACCACCCAGGGTTGTTGAAGCAATCGGGGATCAGTTACATCACCGAATGGCAGCCTAAGAATACATTTTTTTGAAAACTTCTAATTGAAGCACCGATCTCAGATCGGTGCTTTTTTTATTGTAATAATTAATTAACTTTCCATGTAATATATAAAACCCGGGTATAACGGTATGGGGTAAAGTACAATGCCCTGCACCCTGTCAAACCCACATTCGAAAATAAAACCCTTCGCCCTAAAACGGTAGTTATTTCATAATAATAAAATACGATTATGCTTGCATAATTGAAGTTTATTGTATGCAGTCCTATATTAACCACCTACTTGCGGATATTACCGAAGCCTGCCGGGAACAACAACCTGAAGCCTATTCAGGTGCTGCCGGTGAAAATGATCTGGAATCCATAGAACGATATTTTGAAGAAGTGGAGCGCTGGTTGGAGCATGAACCGGAGCATGATTTCAGTTATTACTGCGGATTACAAATAGAACAGTTTCCACCAGTGGAACAATTGACAAACGAACAGATGGAAGCCGTAAGCCTTGCCTTTGAAAAATTGTTATTTACCTGGAACATTGGGGTGGAAATGCCGGAGAAATTACCCGTTTCAAGAAAATATACCCTGCTGGTGAGTGTGCTTGAAAAAAAAGTGGCCATTGTGGAAAATGGTTTTGAAACCGTTGAGTTCTGCAGCTATGACCCGCCATCCTGTCCGTTCGATGAATGGTGTACCTGTAAAGAATTGGGCCTTAAAGATCAATATGATGATGACCAGGAAGATGTTGACCCCGACAGCATTCCTTTTTAGGCTGTTAAAAAATTGTGAGATCAAATTTCCCGAAATGTGAATGGTAAACATACCTTTGATGAGGTATAAAAGAAATTACTAATTATGGATATCAGCGGAAAAATTATTCAGTTCTTACAAGTTCAGTCTGGCCAGGGAAAAAATGGCACCTGGAAAAAACAGGAGTTTATTCTTGAAACAGGCGACAACTATCCTAAAAAAGTATGCATCGCTGTTTGGGGCGATAAAATTGATATGGGCAGCTTTAAAACCGGCGATCTGGTGGATGTTTCTTTTGATGTTGAAAGCAGGGAATACAACGGTCGTTGGTACACCGATGTAAAAGCCTGGAAAATGGTTCCCAAAACTGGTGGTGGCGGTAGCGCGCCTGTGCCCGGCAATAATGGCAACTTCAACACTATGCCTGGCACTTTTGAAGCATCGTCTGCCGGCGATGATGATCTGCCATTCTAAATAAGTTGTCTTAAAAAGATTAGCGGCGATAGTTACCTAAACTATCGCCGCTTTTTATATTGAACCGTCTTAGGCTTTTAGTGTATAACCAGTTTGTATTGCTTCGCCTGCTGCCTGATTATTTTTTCAATTTCCGTTTCCAGGGTTTGCTCATTGCCTCCATTAGCGCGACGCGCTTTTTCAGCATTGATATAGGCTTCTCTTTTTACCGACACGGCAGAGATCTCTTTTTGTATGGCCGCGCGTTCGTTGCTTTTAGTAGTTACTATTTGTTTTAACTCGGTGCGGGTTTTGTTTTTTAAACTATCCGGCAGGGTATTCATTTCTACTTTCGCAGGCATTTCAGCATCGTCCTGGCTGGCGTCTACAAGGTCCCAGGTTGAATTGTTGTACAACTGTTTTTTGCTTTTAACAGCCACGCGTTGTGCAGCGGCCGATTTATTCAGGCCATAATTCATTTTATCTACCTCAGCCTGTTTCGACATGGCCGCCTGGCCGGCTCTTCCATAGCTGATATAGGTGCCATTTAATTTAATGTTCAATTGAAACAGGATGGTGTCGTAAGGGGTGGGGATATCGATCACCTGTGCATTTTGATTGATGTTAGTAAAACTTCCGGTGCCGCATTCACTACCTAAATTCCAGTGTTCGCGAATGCCCTGGGCCCTGTCGCCGCAATAAATGGTGTTGATAATTACCCCTTTTTTCTTAGCCTCTGAACAGGCCTGGGTATAAGAGATGTCGCCCTGTAAAAAATCTTCATTACCGGCTATAAAAATTACTTTATAGTTATCGGGATTAGCGTCCCATTCCAGGCTGGTTAAAGAAGTGTACATCACGTGGCCGCAATATTCATCGCCGCCATTGGTTGTAAGCCGGAAAAGATTGCGGGACACTTCATCGAGGTCGCGGGTAAAATAATTGATCTGTTTTACATAACCGGCGTTTGCGTCGTTGGTGGGTCGGCCATATTCATACAGCGCAATTTCAACCGTAGGCGCCACATCGTTACAGGTGGCTTTGCCCAATACGCTTACCATGTTCCATAGCTGGGCTTTGGCCTGCCCTATAAGGCCATCCATACTATTGCTTACATCGAGCAGCACAGCAATCTGTACTTTCTTTTGGCGGCTGGGACCAGGCGTATTTTGCGTAACGGGTGGTTTCTTTGAATAGATCAGGGTGGTGGCGACCATGATAAGCAGACAGCTTGCACAGAGTTTATACAGGGTGTTCATACAATTTGTTTTGAATTGGATGCACGCCTGTTTTTGATTACATAAAGGATATAAATAATAAGAAGACCTTTTAGATTATTTTAACAATTGAGGAAATAAAAAAGGTGACGGTATGAACCGCCACCTTTTATTCACCTGTTTACATAAACTCAGCTAATGGGAATTTCCTGTTTTTGAATGCTTTCTCCTTCAACCATGGGCAAACTGACCTGCAGCACGCCATCGGTATATTTGGCGCTAATACGGGTGGTGTCCATATTCTCATTCAGTAAAAAGCTTCTTACAAAACCACCCCGGCTGTATTCCCGCTGTAACCATTCAAAACGGGGAAAATCCGTAGGCGGCGTGTAGGAAATGGTAAGCTCTTTACCCCTGACGTCGATAGAAAAATGTTCTTTAATACGACCCGGCGCAAACACCAGCATTTCATAGCTGGTTGCTGTTTTGTATACATTAACGGCTGCTCGTTGCATACTCCGGTAAGGCAGGTGCCGGTGACTGCCTCCGTACGATTCGCCTTTTGCGGCGCATGACTTGTTGTAGTGCATGTTGTTTATTTTTATGAATGACGGCTGAGCAGGCCGGATATTGTATTTTAGCAGTTGTGACGGATTCAGAAAAAATAGCATTCAAAAACCGGCTGAAGCTGGCAGCGCAGCAGCTTATTGAGCAACGGATCGCCGCTGCCAAAAAGTTGATAGATAATGCCCGGGAAGCGGCGAACAGCGAAGAAAAGAGTTCTGTAGGCGATAAATATGAAACGGCGCGTGCCATGGGCCAGCTGGAAACGGAGATGTATTCGAAACAGCTGGCGCAGCAAATAAAGGAACTGGCCTTATTGCACGAGGTAAAGACCGAAGTAATTTACGCTATAGCCACCATGGGGGCCTGTATTGAATGTGGAGACCTTACCTTTTTCATTGCGGCCGGTTTAGGTAAACAAACCATCGATGGTAAATTGATCATATTCCTTTCGCCACAAGCGCCCCTGGCAAAATTGTTACAGAATAAAAAAGCGGGCGAATCATTTGTTTTTAACGGAAAAGACACTGTGATTGAAAGAGTTTATTAAGAGAGTGTTGCGTTATTATTTCTGAACGCTTTTCCTGTATCTTGCGCCCTAATTCATTATAATTACAATGGCAACAACAAAGATTACAGTTAACAGCAATGGTTCATTACGTGTAGAAGGTGATTTTGAAATTGTGGATAAAAATGGCAATGTGTACGATCTGGGTGGTCGTGAAGTGATATCAATTTGCCGTTGTGGAATGTCGAACAACAAACCCTTTTGTGACGGTTCGCATAAAGGCCACTTTGAACATGAAGCCGTAGCATTTAGCCTTCCTCCCAAGAAACCATAAAGCTGAGTAATCAGCTTTTTTTATTTTGCAGCAGTGGGTATTGGTAATTCTTCAAAAATACCCGTCTGTCTGTTCTTCCGCACATTGTCCCAGTTAAAATAACGGCCATTCATAGCCACATAAACGCCTGCGGGAAGTGATTGAACAAAAGCCAGTGCGCTGCCCAGGTTGAACAATCCATCAGAGCTACCAAATTTTATGGGGATCATGGCGCCGGTTAATACAATGGTTTTACCGGTAACTTTTTTTGCCAGCACGCGGGCTGTTTCGGCCATGGTATCAGTACCGTGTGTAATAACTATTCTTTCTTCCTCACATTGCTGGCATTCTTCTGCTATCAGGTTACGATGATCGGGCGTCATTTCAAGGCTATCGATCATCATGAGTGTTTTAATATTCACTTCCAATCTGCTTCTGCCTTTTGACAGCAGTTCATCCATATGGGTATCTTTAAAATACAATTCACCGTTCAGCTCATTATATTCCTTATCAAAAGTGCCGCCGGTAATAAAAATTTTAATAGCCATATGCAATGTTTGTTACTACAAAGATATTGGTTAATGCAGGTATAGTCCCTTCTTTAACAGGCAATCAGGTAAAAATGGAATATGTGAATGATCGCGGAAGATTCATTAAAAATCATTCACCGTACCAGTAAAAGCGGTGGATATTATTTAACGATATCCCCAATTTGATGTTGAAAGAACACGTCCTTTCCTGTTTTGGAAGGGATTTGTTTTTTAGTGGTTATTTTTGTTTAAACACATTCAGCAATGAAGATCCTTTTAGTGGAAGATGAGGCAGCGTTGGCCAGTATGCTGAACAAGGGACTGAAGGAGGCCGGTTATGAAGTAACGGTAGCGCCTGATGGCCTTATTGGGCATGAGATGGCCATAAAAAACCAATTTGATGTAATGATCCTGGACATCATGCTGCCAGGCCTGAATGGGATTCAATTATGCAAACAGTTACGCCGCCAACAAATTGATACACCTATCCTGATGCTGACGGCACTGGGCACTACAGAAAATATTGTAGCCGGGCTCGACAGTGGCGCTGATGATTACCTGGTTAAACCTTTTCATTTTGCTGAACTGGAAGCCCGCCTGCGAACGCTGGTACGCCGCAAATCGCCGGGGAATAACAATCAACCCGATGTATTGCAACTAGGGAACCTTACCCTTAATATCAATACCCGCTCGGCCAGTTTGAATGGCGAACCTGTTACCCTTACCGCAACAGAATATCGCCTGCTTGAATTTATGATGCACAACCGCGGCCGGGTGTTAAGCCGCATGGAACTGCTGGAGAATGTGTGGGGAATAGATTTTAACATGAGCACCAACGTGGTGGATGTATATGTGAATTACCTGCGCAAAAAAATAGATACCAATCCGGCACAGAAACTCATTCATACCATGATCGGGATGGGCTATATTCTCAAGGAAGATAAAAAAAGCTAATACCATTGAAGATCCAGACACAAACCGCCTTGTTGTTCACGGTGCTAACGGCATTGCTGATCCTGCTCATCAGCTTTACGACCTATTACCTGGTGACCCGGTATGCGTCGAACGATTTTTTGAAGCGCCTGGAATTACGCGTACGGGTAGCTGCCAAACTACGTTTTGAACAGAACAAAGTATCTACCGTTACTTACCAGGAATTGAGACGGCAGTACCTGGAAGTGCTCCCCAGGGAGCAGGAATACCTGCTGACCTGGGATTCTGTTGCCAACATCTTTCATCCCCAGGTAAAATCAAATCTACCACAATCGTTTTACAGGCAAATAATAGCGGCAGAAGGCAAAACGGTGTTTATTGAAAAGAACAAAGTACACTATGCTGGTATTCTGTACCGGGATGAGGGAAAAAATTACCTGGTTATAAAATCAGCCGTGAATGAATTTGGGAACAACCTGTTAAGTACGCTGTTTCGCATAAAGGTCCTCATATTTATAGTGGGTGTATTATTGGTGTTCACTGCCGGCATTTTCTTTAGCCGCAAAACCTTTCAACCCTTGCGCCAGCTCATCAGCAAGGTTCAGGACATCAGTGCACATAACCTGCACCTACGTCTGGAGCCCAAGAAAGGAAAAGACGAAATGACGGAATTGGCGCACACCTTCAATACCATGCTCGACCGCCTGCAAACGGCTTTTGAAACCCAGAACAACTTTGTAAGCAATGCCTCCCATGAATTGCGTACGCCGCTAACCACCATTATGGGCGAAGCTGACATTGCCCTGAAAAAAGCCCGCACCAATGAAGAATACCGCCAAAGCCTGCAGGTAATTTTAAACGAAGCCATGAAACTGGACCACTTGACCAGCAGCCTGCTGGCCCTGGCCCAAAGCGGCTTCGATGGTAAAAAGCAACGCCGCACGGTGGTTAGAATGGATGAATTGTTAGTGGAGGTAAAACACGCGGTAGACCAACTACATCCCGATAATAAAGTGCAGTTGCATTTTGGCGAATTACCGCCGAATGAACAACAATTATCTGTAGAAGGAAATTATCATTTATTAAAGCTGGCCCTGACCAATATTGTAATGAACGCCTGCAAGTACAGCAACGACCGGCCCGTGCAACTGTCGCTTCAGGTAGAAAAAGGCAAGATCAGGATCGGCATTATTGACGAGGGCATTGGTATCCCTTCAACAGAGCTGAAATATGTGTTTGAACCATTTTACCGCGCTTCCAATACCGACCGGTTCGAAGGGCATGGGGTGGGGCTTCCCCTGGCACGGAATATTATCCGTTTGCATGATGGCGAGTTGATGATAAGATCGGAAGAAGGGAAGGGCACTGCAGTGGAGATCATCTTAAACAGCCAACATTAATTTTCTAATCCCATTCTTATTTCTTTTTTAATACATTCTTAAATGCCTCTTAAGCGGCTCTAATACCATTGTGCCAGCTTTGCTACTGTAAACTTCATTGTTAATTTAATAATTACAGTATGCGCAATATTTTGGTACCGACCGATTTTTCTTCTGCTTCTTTCGACCTGGTTGAAAAAGCCATTCAAACCATGGGTGAGCAGGTTGTGAATATTATCCTGTTCCACGCTTTTCAAATCCCATTTTTTGTAAGTGACCTCATCAGGAATCAGCGTCAACCTTACCATGATTTGTTGACAGATTCGTTTAGAAACAACTGCAAACAAATAAAACAACAGTTTCCCAAACAGGTGAACAGTATTGTTTTCCGTCATTTATATGGAAATACCCCTGTGGTGTTTCGCCATTTTGTAGATGCAAACGATATTGATCTGATCGTATACCCCGAACAATATGAGTTTATTCCCGTGCATCCCGATAGTGTAAACCCCGACAGGATGTTCAAAAAAAGCAATGTCCCTTTATTACGCCAGTTCAAAACAAAACGCCGGGTTGTAACCATACCTGAAATAAGAGCGGTAGAAGAAGAAGCAGTAGCGCTGCTGAAGCTGTTGAATGCGCAAAATTGAGTGACATGATTATTTCAGAAAGCAAAACAATACCTCGATGCTACTAAAAAAGAATATCCCCATTGGCTATGTGTTTGGGAAAGTAAAATATGAACTGCTGGTAATACTAATATATAGTTTAATTATCGCAGTGATCCATCAGTTTTTTCTGAAAGTGCCGTTCAGTATCCCATTGTCGATCCCTGCTATTTTGGGAACCGTGATCTCGTTGCTGCTGGGTTTCAGAAGTAACCAGGCCTATGATCGCTGGTGGGAAGCGCGGCAGGTATGGGGCGCCATTGTGAACGACTCGCGTACCCTGGCCCGACAGGTGATCAATTTCACCGAGAGCCAGTATGAAGAAGATGAAGTAATGCAGTTGCGGCAGCGAATGATTCGCAGGCAGATGGGCTGGTGTTATGCATTGGGGCAAAGTTTACGCCGGATGAATCCCGTCAGTGGTCTTGAAAAATTTATCAGTCGCCGGGAACTGGAAAACCTAGGCCGCTTTAACAATGTACCCATGGCAATGCTCGACCAGCATGGGCGTGATTTAAAACGTGCATTGGAAGAGGGATATATAAACAGGTATCAGCAAATGGAACTGGACCGTACGCTTACCCGTTTATGCGATGCCATGGGTAAATGTGAACGCATAAAGAACACAGTGTTCCCCAGCACATATAGTTTATATATTCATTTTTCCCTGATGTTGTTTATATGCCTGCTGCCGTTTGGCGTGAT